>NZ_PGUB01000066.1:0-28162 GCF_002924285.1 Aquimarina sp. I32.4
ATAAACCTAATAATTGTTTGAAGCAAAGGTAGCTCTCCTTATAAAGCTAGGAAAGATGTACTTGCTCGGAACGATACGATTGCGCTGTACATTGTTTCCAAAGTTTTGTGCAGCCTTGATTTTTTTGTTTCTTTTTGTATCAAGACAAAAAGATATGCAAATTGTTAGAAAGGTTAAATCGTAGCAGAATTATAGCAAGTGCATAGAAATTTCTTGTGGATGGTGCGTTTGGGAAATTTTATGCTCTTGCGGCAACGACACGAGAATGTCATAAAAACTTTTTGCACGGATGTTTTATAGAATACGCGATTTATAATGCACCTAAAAGGTTTGCTTTTTTTTGGCGTGGGCTATGCGGTTGGAAATTGTGTTTAGAAATAAACGCCAGTAAGCGTTTAATTTATAAAAAGCAATCGAGCGCATAGGCAGCGGCAATTTTACATAGCGACTAATTATAGTACAAACAGCAGAATGTTTATTATTTAGTACTAAACCCAAGAGTCTAATGTTTAATGACCCAAGTAATACAGTTTCTTTAGGAGTTCTAAATATTATGGGATATTTTACATAATATTACATTATAGCTTACGAATATAAATGAAACTCAGGTCGTAAAACGGCTGTTACATAAATGCTGACGATATAGACCTAAAGGCGCTATATCTGCATCTATGTAAAATAGAACAGAAAAAGTTCTATTCGCCGTTTTACTCATATTATATATTTGTACTATAATTTATATTATGTAAAATAGGATATTTAAATGCTTCTCTGCTATTGATTCAAATTACAACTAATTATTTGATACTGCTTTATTATTATTTTCTTCAAGCTTTATTACTTTACCTCTATATTGTATGGATGTTCGGTGGTTACTTTGTATCATAATATCACTTCTCATATTTGAATATAATGTTACTGATACTCTTAGCCATTCTGTAGTGTTTCTAATTCCAAATTTCATCAAGTATCGTTGTTTTTTTTCATTATAAGTAATCTTAACATCTTCTGGCACGCCATCAAATTCTATATTATTATTCCTATTATTAAAGCCTGTAGATATTCGACGTTCTCCGTAGTATGGTAAATACACAGAAATACTATCTCCCAGAATTCTAAAATGATTGAAGTTTCCGATTAGGTTTATATTATTTGCTGTACTTCCTGCTGGAAATAAACCACTATTCGACAATGCATTAAGACTACTACTCGCTAACGGAGACGCCCAATCAGAGATGATTTCGAGTTTTTTTTGTGCTACCAATTCATCTAAAGCCTTACTTTCCTCCGTAGATATCTCCAGATTTTGTGAGCTCCCACAACTAACTAGTAAACAGCTTGTAAATATTAAAAAAAGAGTTTTCATTTTTATTGAAAATATACTAATAATTACATCAAATAACATACCATTTTTTAAAATATTAACACCTAAAACCCAGTTAATCAGTTTATAAATATGCTATTTTAATTTCTAAAACTTAAACCTTCCTTTCACATATAATAAGTTTGAGGTTCCATAATATCCAAGCTCTGATGCACCAAAGTTTAGATTATGATTTACCTCTAAAGAAAAATTAGTATCAAAATCATACCCCATACCATTTATAACTTTAGTCTGTAGTAACGGAGCTGTTATTTTATCATAAATATCAGCATTTTGTGTATATTCTATTTCCAAGCCAGAAGAAAGATGGAATTTATCTGTCAAATACAATTTTCCTCTAATTGGTACTTTAAAAACACCTGCAAATAGATATGTATCATTATATCCCTGTACTTCTATAAATAAATTCGAATTTACTTTATAGTTAATTGTAAAATATGAATGTTGTTCACGACTTGACAGTCCAGAATATGAAAATCCACCGATTGCTAATTTTGACTTCTCATGCCCTGCATCATTTACAGCTTTTTCTCTTTTCTGCGCATATATTTGTTTTCCTGATAAAAAAATAAAACATACAACTCCTATTATAAGTACATTTTATAAGTACATTACACCTTTTCTTAGATATTTGAAATAGTTTTAATTTGTGTTTATTAGATATTATAGAGTTACTATTTCTCATAATTATGTGATGGTATTGATTCAAAAAACATTCCCATTAAGGACTATCAAAAATGATATAACGTTACATAATTATAACATTTTACTTTAAATCTTTGTGATCCAAATACATTACTTTTGCCAGATGCAAAAAAGTAAGTTAGCTCAGTTTGAATTTGTAACCCTTATGGCATCTCTAATGTCTATAGTAGCTTTGGCTATTGATGCGCTTTTGCCTGCATTAGATATTATAGGTACGACCATTGGAACTACCGAGGTTGCCGATAATCAATTATTAATCACCATGATCTTTTTAGGTCTTGGTATTGGTCCGTTAATTTTTGGTCCTATATCTGACAGTCTGGGTAGAAAACCTATTGTATACATTGGTATTTTTCTATTTATTATTGCAAGTTTTATTTGTGTTTTTTCTACAAGCGTAGAAATGATGATTTTAGGAAGAATATTACAAGGTATTGGACTCTCTGCTCCTAGAACAATCAGTATTGCCATGATTCGTGATATTTATAGTGGTGATTATATGGCACGTATTATGTCTTTTATTACGGTAGTTTTTATTCTGGTTCCTATTATTGCTCCAGCTTTGGGTAAAGCTGTTTTGGATCATTATAATTGGCAAGCAATATTCTATATACAGCTACTATTTAGTCTCCTAATTTCATTTTGGTTTTGGAAAAGACAACCAGAAACACTTATAGAGTCAAAACGTATTAAATTTACTCCTTCTATTTTTATTGATGGATTTCTGGAGCTGATTAAACATAAAACAACGATCGGTTTCACTATTATTTCAGGTTTTATTACAGGTTCTTTTATGGTGTATTTGAGTACTTCTCAACAAATATTTGAGCAACAGTACCATCTCAAAGATGAATTTCCCTATATATTTGGTCTTTTGGCAATTTCTATAGGTACAGCTATTTTTTTAAATGGAACACTGGTTGTAAAATATGGAATGGAGAAACTAGTTACCATTTCTCTCATTTCTTTTTTGAGCATTTCTTTTCTATATATAGTATTGTTTTATAATTCACCAAATCCAAGTATTGAAGTTTTACTACTATTTTTTGGTTTGCAGTTTTTTGCGATTGGTTTTCTGTTTGGAAATTTAAGAGCTTTGGCTATGCAACCTATTGGGCATATTGCTGGGATTGGAGCAGCAATAACTGGGTTTATCTCAACCATTATGGCTGTTCCTATAAGTACTTACATAGGTAGATTTGTTACAGGTACTACACTACCTCTATTCGTAGGTTTTTTGACCTGTGCAGTCCTTTCTGTTTGCATTCTTATGTATATCAAAATATCAAGAAAAAAGACAATAACACCCTAGTATTTAATTTTAAGATGTACTTTTTTCTAGATTATTAAGGTTATTTGATACCGATAAATCACCATTTCCGGCAATAGTAAAACGATCTCTTTTTGACCCATATCCAAAATTAGAAGATCTTCTATATTTATTTTGGAAATCTGCAAATCGTCTTTTTTTAGTGTGATTCTCTTTATTACTCATAATCATTAAGTTTTATATGAATTACCTAATTAACAATGAACTCTCTTTCGAATTTATCACTTTTTTTTGATTTTAACCCGTTACTTATTAATGATTTATATTTTTTTTAAGAGTTGTTATACTCTTAAAAAATAAAAAGCGCTCTTTTATACTATGCATTAGTCAAAATGAGATGCATTTATGTAATGAGTTCTTCATTATTTTTTATCTTGTAACATGAATCATAGCTTATGAAAACACTTTTTTATATTTTAATCAGTATTCTATCTATCCAAGGATTTGGACAAGATTTTAGTGCGGCAGATTATGCATTAATCGATGATTCACAAAAATTAGATATTGATAAAGAGAATTCTAAAATATCTTTTAATTTTATTGAAGACCAGACTTCTGGAACAATTTCTGGATTAGACTTTAAGGTTAATTTTAGTCCCAAAAATGCAGAAAATGCCGTATTTAGTGGTACAGCGCTTGTTAAAACATTAGATACCAATAATTTTTTGCGTGATGGTCATTTGATGTGGGAAAAGTTTTTCCATAAAAAAAAATACCCTAAAATATCCTTTGTAAGCACGCAAGTAGTCACTTTTGAACAAAATACATATAAGGTTATTGGTAATCTTACGATCAAAGGAATTCAAAAAGAAGTAATTATTACCTTTTCTCTAGATGATAAAAAACTTTTAGGAAAAACAATAATTTACACCAGTGATTTTAATATTCATATTCATGATGATCACAAAAAGAATAAATTAAAGATATATTTCTATTTTCCTTTACTTTGATTGCTTATAATTTCTTCTTTTATAAATTGATTAATTTTCCATTGATCCCCCATTAGTTCATTTGTATTAGGTAGGTAATTAGCATATGGATAAGGGCCGTACTCAGGAGTGATGGTTATAAACGTTCTACCTTGTAATTCAGCATTATCAATCATAGCTTTCCACCATTTTTTGAATATTGACAACTCTACATTATATCGTGTGTCTCTTGGATCAATTAGTTGTGGTGTTTGGGCAGACCCAACTCTGGCATGAATATGATAGGTATGTTGAATAGCTTTTTTTACAATTTCTATTTGGTTCTCTAATAATGATTCTGCTACACAACACCAATGCGAAAAATCTGACGTAAGTTTTATAGCAGGGTTTTTTTCTAAATAGTCATAACATATATGTGATGCAAAAGAAAATCGAGACCTATGAGTTTCATGCGCTATGGGTACTCCTGTTTCGTTTTCGATATCTGTCGCCGCTTGAAGTAATAAAGTATTTTTCTCAATTGAAAAGAAATCCAGTCCTGTATGCGAGTTTATGAGTAAGGGCTTAGCTTCTGCTAAGTTGTACAGGTGTTTCTTGAATGTATCTAAATGTGTTTTAAAATCAAGTTCTTTTGTCTCCCAATGTTGCCCCACAAATTCTAATTCGTAATCAGAAAGGGTCGATAAGATTTCTTTTTTAGCATGGGTGTTTAGTGGTAAATCAATCTCAACACCATGATATCCCGCGTTTTTCACCTTCTTTAAAAAGGTTTCCCATTTCATATCAGCACTTCCCCATCTAGGGTAGATAAATTTTAACTCCATACTATTTTTAATTATTTTGATTTCTGAAAGACAAATGCAGTATAATCACCATGATGTGTCAATGATACAGGGATAGTGGCCTTTTTTTTATTCATACAAATCACAGGGATTCTATTTTTATCTTTTACGATAGAGACTATTGATATATCAAATTCTTCTGCGATTTTTTCTTTTATTTTGGTATAAACATCATTTTCATTTTTATAGACTACAGTACAATACGAAGTTTCTGAAATATAAGCAATACTATGAACATAGTGTTTATTGACCTCGGTATTGAGATTGTATTGCTCAGAATCCACATATACTTTATTTCTGAGCGTACATTGAAAACTTTTGGGGTTGTACCTAGGAGAAAATCCAAAACGTCTCTGGTGAACCTTATACGTAGCTTCTTTCATACTCCAAAATTTCCAAATCAATGTTTCTGGGTTTTCTGAGGTCAAAATATAGTGTTGCTCGATATCTGTATATATTTTTTGTAACCATCCTCTCCTCTGCCAATTGCTTTGTTGGTTGGCTACCTGAAAATCAACGATATCATTACCAATCATTTTATATACTTAGTTTATTTTTTATAACTTCGATAGAGGCTTCTACGGTAAGCATTTTCTCCATAGATTCATTATCAATTTCTATATCAAATTCATCTTCTACATCTAGCACTACATCTACCAAATTTGCTGAGTTTATCTCTAGATCTTTAATAAAATCAGTATGCATGTTGAGATTCTTAAGTCCTTCTTCATTTTGAACATAAGGGCTTATAATAGTCTTTAATTTTGATAGTAATTCTTCTTTATTCATACCGTTGTATTCTATATTTTATTGAAAAAAATTATATGCATTGTGATGTATTAAAATAATTGTTTTTTAATCTAGTATTTTTTAAAAATAACACAAGCATTCACATCTCCAAATCCAAAACTAGCTTTTGCTATAATGGTAAGAGGTTTATTAATTGTTTTAAGAGGAATTTGGTCTCGTGGTATCAAAGCTTCTATAGCGGGGTGTAAATCTTCAGAATTAATGTTTCCAAAAACATATCCTTCTTTGAGTTGTAATACCGCAGCAACACTTTCTATACTACCAGAAGCAGCAAGACAATGACCTACAAGGCTTTTTAGTGAATTAATATAAGGAAAATCTTTCCCTTTTCTCCCCAAGGCTTCGCTCCAGTTTTGTATTTCTATACTATCCATAGTGGTGGCAGTCAAATGACCATTGATGGCATCAATATCATTAGAATTAATATTTGCGTTGGTAATAGCTTTGCGAATGCAGTATTGTACTGCTTGACTATTAGGAGCGGTCATACTACCCCCATTACGTTGCCCACCACTGTTTACATGTCCTCCTAAAATTTCTGCATAAATAGTAGCTCCTCTTTTTTGCGCACTTTCTAAACTTTCTATAACTAAAGCTCCCGCTCCACTACCAGGAACAAAGCCACTGGCTGTTGCGCTCATTGGTCGCGATGCTTTGGTAGGGTTATCATTATATTTATAAGGCAAAATACGCATCGCATCAAAACCTCCCCATACATACGGGCCACTATCACTGGTGCTTCCTGCAAGAATAATTTCGGCATTACCTTGTGCAATATGATTATAGGCCATCAAGATAGCTTCAGTTCCTGTACTACAGGCAGAGGAATTTGTGGTAACTATATTACCACACCCAAGCATTCCTCCTAAAAAAGCACTAATACCACTTGCCATTGTTTGTGTGACACTAGTACTACCTAACCTTCTTACTTTTCCTTCATCAACTTTATAAATTGCTTCACGAAATTTATCAACTCCTAAGATTCCTGTTCCAAAAATTACTCCTGTATCCCAAAGAGGAGTTTGAGAATTATTGATTGATAATCCAGCATCTTTCCATGCATCCATTCCTGCGATAACTCCATATTCCATTCCAGAAGCATTCAATCCTTTTAACTGAATATTATTAAAGTAATTGTTTAAATAAGATTCTTTATATAGTGGTTTTCCAGCTATTTGACATGAAAAATTTAATTCTTTTAATTTTTCAATATAATGAATTCCACTTTTTCCTTTTTGGATATTATTATTAAAATCTGAAACGCTCGTTCCATTTGGAGCAACTACACCTAAACCTGTTATAACTACTCTTCTTTTATTCATCATTTTTCATAAAAGTCATTCCTGAAACAATTCCTTTGGCAACCAAAATATCTTCTGAGTTATACATCGCTACTTTGCATTTAAGCTTATTAAATCTAAAATATTCCTTCTCTGCAATTACAACCACCTTTTCTGTTGGATACACTGGTTTATAAAAATTCATATCACTACTAGTTATGGCAATCCCATTCTTTGCTTGATTCCACTCTCCTTTTAATAGATAAATCCCAAAACATGCCATTCCTATTTGAGCCATACATTCGGTAAGAATAACTCCAGGAGTTATAGGGTTATCTTTAAAATGACCTTTGTAGAAATACTCATCTTGCAAAAATGTATACGCCCCTTTAATATGTATATCATCTATCTCTATTATTTCATCTACAAATAGAAAGGGTTTGGTATATGGTAATTTCTGTATGATATTTTCTTTATTCAAAATAAAATTGATTTAAAATGCACACCCATCAGGAAGTGGTTCTTTTGTTTGTAAATCAACGGCAAACGTACTTTCTAAAGTACCTTTTTTAAACCCTTGGTTTACATTACCTGTAAAAACTTTATCACTATATCCACTCGTATTCATATGAACGCGTATATAGACTGTTTGCTCTTTATTTATTGCTATCGGCCCTCCAGATCTTACAAAAGGTTGTTCATTCACATGACTATGTGCCAAAATTCTCCTGTATAAAAGTGCTCCCTCATCAGAAATAACCTCCCACCAATCTGCATATTGCTCACAACCCTTATCAGGGCTTTTAATCCCTACGGCAAAAGAATAGTTGCCTTCATCCCCAGAAACAGTAACACTAATAATTTCTGCCTGAAAATTAGGTTCAGAAATATCACCCTCTGCTATTGTATTATCTTCTTTACACGACATACTATAGAATAGCATGGGCAAACACAGTAATAATATATTTTTCATCATCTATTTATTTTAATTTAAATGTTCTCCCCCGTTTACTGGTATGATGCAACCATTAATCCATGCGGCTTCATCTTTACATAATAAATATACAGCATTAGCTACATCTTCTGGGGTTGTTATTCTATTAAACGGATTACGTTGCAGGCTATTTGCTATAAGTTGCTCATATCCTGGTATCATTCGTAAAGATTGTGTATCTACAGCGCCAGGTTGTAAGCAGTTTGCTTTCACCCCATAAGGTGCAAATTCTAGCGCAATACTTCTACTTATCGCTTCCAGCGCAACTTTGGCGGCAGAAACTGCTGCATAATTAGTCCATGCTTTTGCATTTCCTTCACTTGTAAAAGAGATAACTCTCGTATCTTTTGTAAATAATTGGGCTTTAAATACAGCTGATACCCAATCATAAAGACTAATTGCCATAGCATCAATTGTCAATCGAAAATCATCATTTTTTAAAACATGTGTTGCATCTACCATTGGTTTTAGGTTTCCTTTGGCAACACTGTGTATAATTGTTTTTATCAATCCGTTACCAATCGTATTCTTGATGTTTGTAATTACTTCTTTTTGTTTATCTTCTTTCAGTAGATCTATATTAAACGAAAGGAATTCAATACCAATTTCTCTAATCTCATTAAAATCAGTGTCTATCTGCTTCATTTCGCTTTTTCGGTTGCGATGCACAATGATAATATTCATACCATGAAGTGCTAGTTTTTTGGCTGATGCTAGTCCTAAACCACTACTACCACCTAGAATAAGTGCCCATTCATTTTTATTTATAAAATCTTTATTCATACTGAAATTTAAATGCTGTTTAATTCATCAAAAAAATTACCATTCCAATAATATACGTTGAGCAGAAAAACCAGGACCAAAACTAAGCATCAACCCTGTTTCTCCAGAGGAAGGTTTTTGCCTCATAAATCGTTCTAGCACGTATAAAACTGTTGCGCTACTCATATTACCATATTCTTTTAAAACCGCCTTTGTATCCTCAATATTTTTGCCCATATGTCCAAAAAGCTCTTCTACTGTTTGTACAATTTTTTTTCCTCCTGGGTGAAAAATTAGATGATCGACTTCTTCTATCGTTGTATTATGTTTTGATAAGAAGGGATGAATGATTTGTGGAAAATGTGAAGCGATGGTTTCAGGAACCTTTGGGTCCAAAATCATTTGTAAACCTCCATTACTAAGCTTAAATCCCATCATTGTAGTCACATCATAAAAATGATACATTTCATCGCCTATTATTTTAGGCCCAACTATATTTTCTTCTGAAGATAATAAAGCACAAGCAGCACCATCACCAAAAATGGCAGCACTTACCATATTGGTCATACTATAATCATCTAGTTGAAATGTTGCAGTTGGAGATTCTAACGCTATTACAGCTGCTCTTTTACCTGGATTGGCTTGTAGAAAGTTTCTGGCATAAATAATTCCTGAAACTCCTGCAACACATCCCATTTCTGTAACAGGAAGTCGTACAATATCTTGTTTGAGTTGTAGCTCATTGATAATATATGCATCTACAGAAGGAATCATGATGCCTGTACAGCTTACTGTTATAATATAATCTATAGACTCTGGTGTCCAATTTATTTCTTCTAAAGCTTTTTTTAGCACAGAAACTCCTAGTTTTTTAATCTCTCGCACATAGATATCATTTTTCTCTTCAAACGAAGTTGCAGAAAACACTTCTTCTATACTCATGATGCCATAGCGTTTGTCTACAGCAGCATTTTCAAAAATTTTGAGAACCTTCCGTTTGAAACGATCGTTCTGATCCGATAACCACCTAGAAACAAAGGGTACTATTTCTTTGGTCTCTCTTTTATATTGTGGGAGCTCTTTGGTTACGGCAGCAATTTTTACACTCAAATTATTTACAGTTTTATCTTTGTTATTGTTGTTTTATGATCCATCTATATCTAAAAGCCCATTTCCAGTCAATGGAATAAGTATTCAAATTAAGATTGTTTGCTAAATCTAGTAGCTCACTCTTTTTAAACCCTCTTTTTATAGAAACCAACCCATCATTTTTTGCTATATATCCTCTTATAAAAAAGAAACTAAATAGTTTAAACAGATAATACGCTATTCTACTACGATGAAGATCGTTTATAATTACTCCAATACTACTTATTTTTATAACTTTATTTATCATCTTCTTTATTTCTTCATTACTAAGATGATGTAACGTTAATGTACAAATAGCAATATCACAAGAGAATTGAGAGGGTTCTAAATTCATAACATCTTGTTGATATAATGTTATTTCTGGATATAAGAGATTTAATCCTTTGCCAGATTCGATACTATTTTTATTTACATCTACGCCTATCAATTTTACAGTTTTTTTCTGTTTTCTATACGAATTTGCTATTGCTCTCAACATCTCTCCATCGCCACATCCCAAATCAAGAATGGTTACACTAGAACTGTTATACACATCTTTACTTAACTTCTGTACGGCTCTGATTGTTATTTCGTTACCGCCTAGCAATTGATTCGTTCTAGATATATCTGATAAAGCCACTAGGAGGTCTTTTTTATTCACCATTGGATCATCCATAAGTTCTACCTCATTACTCCTATGTTTAAGATTTACTAGCATATCAATGGTGCTCCATGAGTTTGTTTTATAATTTTTGACACAATAGCTGGCATCGTGTTTGCTAACGTATAAGACAACTCTTGTAGCCTATCATTGAGCAGTATTTTTTGCAAAACCCTACCTGTATATAATCGCTTAGAGAATGCTTGATCCCATTGCTTTTTATAAAGTTTCTCTATTTCTTTTCTTGACTTTTTTGTAGTTTCAAAATAATTAGTAGCCAATAACTTACTGACTATTTGAGCGCTTTGTATAGCCATTGCCATTCCATTACCACAAAGTGGGTGAATTAAACCTGCGGCATCTCCTGTCATTAAGATATGATTTTCTACTGCTTTCTTTTTATCAAAATTGATTTGACTGATCGTTATTGGTTTTTCAAAAAGCAATGTAGCTTCTTTAAAAAAACTATGTAAATATGGATTTTGCTCCATTATTTCTTTTTGAAAACCTGTAATATTTTTATGCTTTTTAAAACTATCATATGCTACAAGATAACAAGCATTCACCTTTTGTTCTTCTATCATAGAAAGGCCACAATATCCTCCATCAAAATTATGCAAGGAAACTGTATTGGGTTCAAAATTAGTAGTATAATGGGATTTTACCGCTAGCCAAGATGATTTTTTAAGGCTAAAATCTCGTTGTAATTTTTTATCAAGCTGCGCACGTTTTCCATAGGCACCAATTACATAATCACTTGTGAGCATTTGATTTTTTGCTGTTTCTATTTTAAAACCTGTGTCCTGCTTATATTTTATATCTATTACTTGATCTTGTATTAATTGTACCCCAGAAACTGTGGCTTTTTTCCAGAGATAATAATCTAGCGTATATCTACTTACACCAAATCCACCTAGAGGTAATTCACTCTCTATACAGTTCCCTTTTTTCGTAGTAATAAGAAATTTTGAAATATTGGTGGGTTGTAAACTCTGAATATCAATATCTAGAAAATCAAAATAAGGAAGCACCTCATTAGATATATATTCTCCACAGACCTTATGTTTAGGGTACACATTTTTTTCTATCAGAGTAACAGGAACTCCTGCTCTTGCTAAATGGATAGCGCTAGTTAAACCAGCTAATCCTCCTCCTATAATTATAACGTGTGAATGCATGTTTATGTAATGAAGATACGTAAAATTTAAGCATAAAAAAATCCCGACTGTATAGTCGGGATTTTGAATCAAATATTACAAAATTTTATTGTTTCACTTGTTTTTCTGCATCTTGCTTCATTTTTTCATTCGCTACAATACCAAGTTCTACTCTTCTATTTTTTGCTCTTCCTTCTGGTGTTGCATTGTCATATTTAGGCAATGTTTCTCCATGTGCATAAGTAGTTAATCTATTTCTACTTATCCCCTGAGATACTAAATAATTGGTTACTGCATTTGCTCTTTTTTGAGACAATGTCATATTGTAACTATCATTACCCGTATTATCAGTATGTCCTTCTACAACAATATTGGTATCTGGGTATTCTTTAAAAATACCAGCAAGTTTATTAAGATTAGCTTTTGACTTTGCATTAATAGCAGATTTATTAGTATCAAAATAAACTCCACTATTCTCATCAAATACTACATCAATACCTTCTCCTACTCTGGTTACTTCTGCTCCTGGTATTTCTGATTCTATTTTCTGAGCTTGTTTATCCATTTGTTTACCGATTACCCCGCCGGCAACTCCTCCTACAACACCACCAATTACAGCACCTAGGGCAGAATTCTTATTTTTTACATTATTTCCTATAATCCCTCCTAGCACAGCTCCTGCTGTTGTACCTATTACAGCTCCTCTTTGTGTATTATTTGAGTTTTTAACGGCTTCACAGCTTGTAAACATTGAAACAGCCATAACTGCAACCGCTAATTTTTTGAGATTTGCATTCATCATTTAAAAATTTGAGTGTTATTGTAGTTTATTAAAATTCATTGTGATTACAAAAGGTTTCCCTTCTAGGCTCACAGTCATTGTCCATGTCATAGTCGTTGTATCCAAATGTTTTAATAACATTCTATACCCTGCATTGTTATTGGTGCTTTTTTTCTTTTCGTTTATAGGCTTAAATAAAAAGCTATAATCACCATTTGATTCTGGCTTAGGGATTGTAAATCTAAAATTTCTAGCCCCTGTAGAAGCACAACTACTTTGGTTCACTACATATTTTCCTGTATTATTATTTGGAATAAACTTCCAAACACTTCCGCTAAAACACTCTGCTGGAGCATCATTATAAAGGTTCACTTCAAATATCCCTGAACGATCATACGTGATTTCGTCAAGAGACCATTCTCCTTTCAGTGTTTTTTTGGCGGCAATAACAGTTTGTTGAGTAGTATTACAGGAGGCTATTAATACAACAGCCAACAATAAGATGATTTTTTTCATTGTAATGAGTTTTATTATATAAAAATAGCTAATAACGATAACGTTTCCAATATTATTATATTTCAAAATTATATTTAATAACAAACTATATTAAATCTCAAAAAAGCAGATAAAACGCATGAAAAAAGGATAAAACATAATGCTACGTACCATCCTTTTTTTATCTAGTCTTTATAATTAACAAATAATATCTTTTTTACGTATTCTTTCTTGGAACTCTGAATAACAAAATAAGTCCAACTACAAAAAAGAGAATAAGAAAAAGAATAGAGTATCTCACACTTCCTGTTACTTGAGCAATAATACCATAAGAAAACATTCCTATCACAATTCCTATTTTTTCTGATACATCATAAAAACTGAAGTAGGAGGCTGTATCTACAGCATCTTTGGGTAAAAATTTTGAATATGTTGATCTTGATAATGCTTGTATACCTCCCATAACTAACCCCACTATAGCTGCGGTTATATAAAATTGATTGGGAGTAGTGATGGTATATGCATACACACAGATTAAAATCCAAATGAAATTAATTACAATTAGCGTATTGATGTTTCCAAATTTTGAAGAAGCCCTAGAGGTTAATATGGCTCCTAGTACTGCTACTAATTGAATTAATAAAATACTTATAATTAACCCTGTAGTGGGATTTTGTTCTCCCCAGTCTAATTCTTCTATACCAAAATAAGTAGCTATGAGCATTATGGTTTGCACTGCCATGCTGTATACAAAAAAGGCACCTAGATATCTACGTAGTCTTTTGTCTTGTTTCAAAGATTTCCAGATCATTTTTAACTCTTTGAAACCATTAAAAACTACAGCTTTGGTCAACACATCTTTTTTATTTCCTTTTGGAAGGTGATAGTACGTATATTGACTAAACCCTATCCACCATATCCCTACCATGGCAAACGAAATCTTCATAGGCATCCATTCGTTCTCAAAACCAAACCAATCGTATTTCATTATCATTATTAAATTTAATACAAGCAAGATAACACTTCCAATATACCCAAGGGAATATCCTTTGGCACTGATGGCATCTTGTTGCTCAGGAAAAGCTATATCTGGTAGATATGAATTATAAAAAACCAAGCTTGACCAGAATCCTATTAATGCCAGGAAATAACATAGTAATCCGAACCATAAATAATCGGGATCCTCATTAAGGTCTAGGTCAAAAAAATAAAGTCCTATACAAGATAACGCGCCCAAATAGCAGAAAAACTTTAAAAAATTCTTTTTATTACCAACATAATCAGCAATACCAGATAAGAGTGGACTAATGATAGAAACTACCAAGAACGCTAATGCTGTGACATAACTAATTAGAGAATCATTATTGAAGTTATATCCCAAAAACCGGACTGTATCATTAATTATAGTACCATCATCATCTTTTGTTATGGTCAATGCTCCCCAAAAAATAGGAAATACTGCTGAGGAGATAGTTAAGTTATATACTGAATTTGCCCAGTCATAAAAAGCCCAGGCATTCAATAACTTTTTATGTCCTTTTGGTAGTATTTTTTTCATAATTATTTTTAAAATTGTAATACAAAAACGAATCTAAGTGATTGTTTTTAAAGAAATTATAATCAAGTCTTGAAAAAACAAAAAAATATCACATAAAAAAAGCTGTTCTGGGAATTCCCAGAACAGCTTCTAAAATAAGTATAATCTTTTTAAGAATGTAGTCTTTACAATTATTTAAAGGAAGTAATTCCGAATTTTCTAGCTTCTGCTTTAGCAGAAGGAGCCCATGCAGTAAGATTTGCAATACGTGTATCACTTGATGGGTGAGTACTCATAAACTCTGGTGGTGCTTGTCCGCCACTATTTGCTTTCATACGTCTCCATAACTCTGCTGCTTCATCAGGATTATATCCTGCAATTGCCATTAGCTGTAACCCTATACGATCTGCTTCTGTCTCATGACTTCTACTGAAAGGTAGCATCACTCCAAATTGACTACCTAAACCAAAGGCAGTACCCACAATTTGTTGTGTTTTTTCATCTTTACCACTTATAGCAATCGCTGTGGCCGCTCCTGCTACTTGTTGAATTTGACCTGCACTCATGCGTTGTTGTCCATGATTTGCTAATGCATGTGCGACTTCATGTCCCATTATTGCGGCTATCCCATTTTCATTTTTTGCAATAGGTAAAATTCCTGTATAAAATACAATTTTACCCCCAGGCATACACCAAGCATTTACATTTTTATCATCTACTAGATTGTATTCCCATTTATAATCTTTAAGATATCCTTGATATCCATTGGCATTCAACCAACGTTCTGATGCTTTTGCTATTTTCTGACCAACTCTACTAATCATTTGTGCATCAGATGTACCACGTATCACCTTATTCTCTCCCAAAAACTGATTATATTGTTGAAAAGCCATTGGTAAAATCTGAGAATTGGGTACTAATGCCAGTGTTTGTTTACCTGTAAATGGATTTGTCGCACAGGACATAAATAATAAAATAGTTCCTGCAAGGACTATAGTGTTTCGTGTATTCATAGTTATCGTAAGATTCTTTCTGTTAAATTTACAAAAATAACAGTCTAACTTCAAAAAACATAGGATAATATTTACATTAAATAATCTATATAACACCTAAAATACCGATAAAGTACACTGTTATCCAGCTGTAATATGTACTTCTGTAAAGTTTTTGGGAACTATAATTACATTTTTTTTTGTATCAAATTGAACACTATCAAAAGAAACTACCACATTATCGATCTCTATTTCTTCGATAACAAAAGGGATTCCTATAAGTTCTATTTTTATAAAATCATAATCGGTAATATAGCTTCCATTTTTATGCTGTTGAATGATAATTTCATTTTCTTTTCCTGTAAATGAAAAACTTCTGAGACTATATCTACCTTTTGTATAATCATATCCATCCTGCGCATCTTCATATACTTTGGATACTTCTTTATCTCCAAGTTTATAATATACTTCAAGTTTTAATTCGTCTATTTCTTTCTCTCCTACATATTGTTGTACTGGATATTTAGGAATAATTGCCCCTTCTTTTATAAATAACGGAATAATATCCAGATCTGCATCAACCCATTGTTCCATTCCTCCTTTTACATACTCACGAGTCCAATAGTTGTACCAATTACCTCTAGGAACGTACATTCTTCTTCCTTTTGCATTAGGTTCTTGTATTGGACATACCAAAATTTGGTTTCCAAAAACAAATTCATCTGTTCTATAGTGTGTTTGTAAATCATTCTGATCATATAGCACTAATGATTTTAACATAGGTATCCCTTCTTCTGCATACTCCCAAAACATGGTATATAAATAGGGTAACAATTGATATCGTAATTCAACATATTTTCTTGTTACATCCACTACTTCTTCTCCAAATGTCCAAGGTTCTTGATTACCATGATCTCCTGAAGAATGTGTTCTACAAAATGGATGAAATACTCCCAATTGAATCCATCTAGCATATAATTCTCCTGTTGGGTGTTCTGCAAAACCGCCTATATCACTACCAGTAAACGACATACCACTCATACTCATTCGCTGTGCTTGTATATTGGCTATCCAGAGATGTTCCCAAGTGGCAATGTTATCCCCTGTCCAAGAAGAAGTATATCGTTGTGCTCCAGAATATGCTGATCTTGTAATGATAAATGGTCGCTTAGGGTATGCAAAACGTTTTACGCCTTCGTATGTTGCTCTAGCCATCTGAGTACCATAAATATTGTGTGCTTTTCTATGACTACAGTAATTACCATCATAACTATGACGAACATCATTGGGAAATGTTTTACCAGGAACCTCCATTACTGCGGGTTCATTCATATCATTCCACACACCTTTTACTCCAATTTCATCTATAATCTCTTTAAATAAACTTGCCCACCATTCTCTTACTTTTGGGTTTGTAAAATCTGGAAAAAAGCATTCTCCAGGCCATACTTTACCTCTCATATAAGGGCCATCAGCTCTTTTACAGAAATAATCATTCTTCATAGCTTCTTGGTATACAGAATACTCATCATCTATCTTGATTCCTGGGTCAATAATTACTATAGTTTTAAAACCATCTTCTGCCAATTCTGCTACCATACGTTTTGGATCAGGGAAATATTCTTTGTTCCAAGTAAAACACCTAAAACCATCCATATAGTCAATATCCAGATAAATAGCATCACAAGGGATACTTAGTTCTCTGAATTTTTGAGTTACTTCTTTTACTTTTTTTTCAGGATAATAACTCCATTTACATTGATGATACCCTAATGCCCATAATGGAGGTAGTTCTGGTTTACCAGTAAGATCTGTATATCGTGTTACTACATCCTGCATATTGGGGCCATAGAAGAAATAGTAATTCATTTCTCCTCCCTGAGCCCAAAAACTAGTTACATTACGCCTCTCATGACAAAAGTCAAAAAATGTCTTGAAGGTATTATCAAAAAATATCCCATACGCTCTTTCTTCATACATCCCTATATAAAAAGGAACACTTTTATATAAAGGGTCTTGGTCTTTACCATATGCATATTGATCAGTAGCCCAGTTTTGTAATCGTTTTCCTTTTAGGTTAAGATGCATCGGCTTATCACCTAATCCGTAATAACATTCTCCTTGAGGTGCAGATTTACTCATTTTTACTATGTTTCCTCCGTATTCATAGCTTTGTTCCCAATGAAACCCCCAATCATCTTTGCAAATCACATTGCCATCATTATCATAGATTGCCACATGAATATTGACTTTTGCAATACGAATGGTAATTTTTGCAGTGATTATAATATATTCTTCGTCGCCCTCTTCTACTTTAAGAATACTATATCCTCTTACACCATATTTGCTGATAGCATACGAGAAATCTTTTTCAAAATTATTATCTGTAGCATACCTAAACCGGATTACACTACCCCGTAGAATTGTAAGTTGTAAAATAACTCCATTTTCTGTAGTAAAATGTAATGTATCAACATGCTGTGAAAAGGAAATAATCTTACCGGGAAACATATTTCCTTTTTGTTCTAATTCTGTATTAATGATCATATGTTTCTCTTTTTCTAATTAGGTTATTTTTTTTAATTCTCTATTCTAAAAATAAGTGCTGCTAGTGGAGGGATTACAATTTCTGCAGAATACTCTCTAAAATGAGATGCTACTGATTCTATACTAATCTCTTTAGGGGTAGATACTCCACTACCACCATATATAACAGCATCACTATTAAATAATTCTATTAACTTTCCTGTATCTGGTAGTCCTATTCGATAACTATTTCTAGGAACAGGAGTAAAATTACACACTATCACTAGGTAATCGTTTATTTGTTTACCCTCTCTTATATAAGCTATTACAGAGTTCTCATGGTCATCATAAGAAATCCATTCAAAACCAGCATCTTCGAATTGTCTTTCATACAATGCAGGAGTTTCTTTGTATAGCGTATTTAAATTAGTAACTAGTTTTTTAATTCCATAATGATATTCATATTGTAATACATACCAATCCAAACTTTGCTGAAAATTCCATTCTTCTCGCTGTCCGAATTCTCCTCCCATAAATAAGAGATTACTCCCTGGGTGAGTAAACATATAGGTGTATAGCAATCTTAAATTGGCAAATTGCTGCCATTCATCACCAGGCATTTTATTGAGTATACTACTTTTACCATGTACTACTTCATCATGTGATAAAGGAAGCATAAAGTTTTCTGTAAATGCATAAGTAAGACTAAAGGTAATTTCATTTTGGTGGTGTTTTCTATAAATTGATTCTTTTGAAAAATATTGAAGTGTATCATTCATCCATCCCATCATCCATTTCATACCAAAACCTAATCCTCCTATATATGTTGGACTAGAAACCATAGAAAAAGAGGTAGATTCTTCTGCTATTGTTTGTACATCAGGAAAACAACGATATACCTCCTCATTGAGCTCTCTTATGAAAGCTATGGCTTCAAGGTTTTCTCTTTCGCCGTATATATTGGCATCCCATTCTCCTTCTTCTCTAGAATAATCTAAATATAACATGGATGCAACAGCATCTACACGTAATCCATCTACATGGTATTGATCTAACCAGAAAATAGCATTGCTTATCAAAAAACTCTTTACTTCATTTCTACCATAATTAAAAATCAAACTTTTCCAGTCTGGGTGATATCCTTTTTTTCTATCGGGATGTTCATATAGACATGTACCATCAAACAAACCTAATCCATGACTATCTTCAGGAAAATGAGAAGGTACCCAATCCAGCAAAACTCCTATATCGTTTTGATGAAATTTATCTACTAATACCTTAAACTCTTCTGGATATCCAAAACGAGATGTTGGCGCAAAGTATCCTGTAATTTGATATCCCCATGAGGGATCATAAGGATGCTCCATTACTGGCATTAACTCTACGTAAGTAAACCCCATTTCTTTTACATAGGTTACTAGTTCGTCTGCCAATTCTATATAAGACAAGGATCGATTTTCTTCTACTTTTTTTCTCCAAGACCCGAGATGTACTTCATATACAGACCAAGGAGCATTGAGTGCATTATTTTTTGTTCGTGTATTGATCCATTCAATATCTTTCCATCTATAATCATCTTCCCAGACTACAGATGCTGTCTTGGGAGGATGCTCATATCGTCGTGCATACGGATCGGATTTTTCTGTAATAATCTGATTATGATTAGAGTTAATTTTATATTTATATAAGGTTCCTTTTCCTATTTTTGGAATAAACCCTTCCCAAATACCTGATTCATCCCACCGCACAAATAATTGATGTTCCGTTTCATTCCAATGGTTAAAATCTCCGATTACAGCAACAGATTTAGCAGACGGAGCCCAAACTGAAAAATAGGTTCCTTCTACTCCATTTACTTTGGTGATATGTGATCCTAATTTTTCATATAAACGATAATGTTTCCCTGCTTTAAAGAGATTGATATCAAATTCAGAAAAAAGACTATAAGAAATTACACTACTCATATATTGTGTTTTATAATTTAAATCCATTAGGAATTATTGTTCCATTTTTGATAACGACAACTCCTTCTCTTACAACATATGATTCGTGTTCTGTATCTACAAGATGTGTCCCTCCGTTAATGATTACATCATCACCTATTCTTGCATCTTTATCTATAATTGTATTTGTAATGATACATCTGTCTCCTACTCCAATAGCTGGAATCCCCATCATACGATCATTTTCTAATTCTGTTAAACTTTGATATGAATTGCTTCCTATCATATAGGTATTCTTGATAGTAGTTTCATTTCCTATTCTAGATCGTATTCCTATCACAGAATGTTCAATTTCTTTGGCATTGATGATACATCCTTCTGCAATCATTGATTTATCCAATTGTGTACCTGATATTTTTGATGGTGGTAATATTCTAGGGCGCGTTAACACCGTATTTTCTTTATTAAACAGATCAAATTGAGGAATATCATCGGTTAAACTAATATTAGCTTCAAAAAATGAAGATACAGTCCCGATATCTGTCCAATATCCTGTATATTGATAAGCTAATACTTTGTGTTTATTGATAGATTCTGGAATAATTTCTTTTCCAAAATCTACTGTATCAGGGTTAGACAAAATATCAATTAATAATTGTCTATTAAAAATATAGATTCCCATGGATGCCAGATAGTTTCGGTTCTCTTTTTTCATATCCTCATGTACCTCAGATTCCCACCCTGATAGTTCTTCTGCTTTTGGTTTTTCTATAAAAGATGAGATAAAACTATGGGTGTCTGTTTTTAGAATTCCAAACTGTGTCGCTTCTTTTGCTTTAACAGGTATGGTTGCAATAGAAATATCTGCCTTTTTTTGTATATGAGCGTCCAGCATTTCGTTTAAATCCATTTGATATAATTGATCACCTGATAAGATCAACGCATATTCAAATTCATGATTTAGTAACTGATACATTGATTGTCGTACTGCATCTGCAGTACCTTGATACCATGTTTTATTATCTGGAGTTTGTTCTGCTGCCAGAATATCTACAAATGCACCACTAAAATCACTAAAAATGTAGGTGTTTTTTATATGCCTGTTTAGCGATGCCGAATTAAATTGTGTGAGCACAAACATTCGTTTTATATCGCAATGAATACAATTAGAAATTGGGATATCTACTAATCGATATTTTCCGGCAATAGAGACAGCGGGTTTAGATCGCTGGTCTGTAAGAGGTGATAATCTAGTACCTTGGCCTCCTCCTAGAATAATGGCTAGAACTTTTTTGTTGATCATTTATTGTCTATTGGTTGGTTAGTGATTCATATATAGTAATATATTGATGAGCTGACTGACTCCAAGAATGATCTATTTTCATAATTTGATGTTGTATTCCTCTGTATTTTTGTTGATCTTCATACAAACCTATCGCTCGTTGTATAGAGTAACAAACATCCCAAACAGAAGTATTCTCATGACATATACCAAAACCATTTTCTCCGATATCAATAACTGTATCTTTGAGCCCTCCTGTTCTTCTAGTAATTGGTACTGTCCCATATCGTAAAGCATATAGTTGATTTAAACCACAAGGTTCTACTCTAGATGGCATTAGTAAAAAATCAACTCCTGCATAAATAATGTGCGATAACCTCTCATCATATCCAATATGTGTATTGTATTTTCCTTTAAACTCATTGGTCAAGGATTGTAACTGTTCTTCTACTTCTAAGTTACCTGAGCCTAAAACAACTATACTACCCTCTAAATTCGTTAAGGTTTCTCTTATAATCTCTGGTAATAGATCAGCTCCTTTTTCTTCTACTAGTCGCCCTATAAAACCAAAAAGAGGTTTATTTATGTCTAATCCAAAGTGATTACAAATCCATTTTTTATTTTCTTTTTTTCCTGATACAACCGTGGTTTCTTTATAGTTTTTAATAATCATTGGATCGATTTCAGCATTCCATGTATGCGTATCAATCCCATTAAGAATTCCAATACATTTTTTATTCTCATGACGTAGCAATTCTTCTAACCCATTTGCTTTTTGTTGTAATTCTTGCATATAGGTGGGAGAAACTGCGGTAACTCTCCATGCGCACTTTATACCAGATGCTAAAGGATTTATACAATTATTCCAATCTAATAATCCTATTTTATCATGATCAAAAGGTGGTAAATAATGTAATTTATCATAGGATAACTGCCCTTGATATTGAGCATTATGAATTGTAAGAACAGTGGGCGTTTTTTTAAGTTTAGTAAATTGGTCACAATGAGAGACTAAAAAAGGGATTAAACCTGTGTGATGATCATGGCAATGAATTATGTCTGGGATATTGTCTGTATTGGTTATCCAATCAAGAACTGCTAGCTGGAAAACAATACATCGTTCTGCATCATCCTCATAATTGTATACATTTGGTCTATCTAAAAGCTCTTTGATATATACACGGTATGCCTCGAATCCTAATTGTGGAGATAAAATTTTCTCTATAGAATATCGATATGAAATATCGCCAAGGTAAATCGTATTTTTATATACTGATTTACGTCGTGACGTATTATTAAATTGATTGTCATAATATGGTGTTATGACACTTGCAGTAACACCTACATTGTTTTGATATTTTGGTAAAGCGCCTACTACATCAGCTAACCCACCAACCTTTGCAATAGGATAGCACTCAAAACTTGTGTGAAGAATATTCATAAAATAAAATCAGCCGGTTTCTTTAGTTTTTTAATTATTTTAAAGCTATAAAAAACCTACTAGAAACCAGTTGTATTACCTATAAAAAGAAGCTGTATTAATGATTATTTAATAAAAAAATAACTAAAAAATTTCATTATTAATATTGATGAATTGATATATACTTTACAGTAAAACATTTTACCCTTTCATGTATTACGCAAAACACTTACAAACAACAATTTAAACCCTTATTACAAATACTTTAACCCCACAAAAAAACATCTATTTATTGATTGTACGTAAGGCTTTTTTAAGAATATATGCTGTTTCTTTTGAAGGAGAGTCTTTTTCCCATTCATTACATATTTTTTGTACCCAATCAGGTCTTGTTTTACTAGCATCATTTAACCAGTTACCAACAGAATCTCTTACATATTTTGAAGTATCAGATTTGAGAGGAGCTAATAATGAGATTGCTTTTTCTGGATGCTCTTTAAGAGTATCAATCTTTTTTGTCCACACTCCAATAGGTCGAATGGCTTCTATAGCATATCTCCTTATATTTTCATCTTTATCAAGCACCCATTTTGATAATATCTCAATTGTTTTATCTAAATTTTTGATAATCGCATCTTTACTTGCAAAAATCGCTACTTCTCTAACTCCAAAATGAGAGTCAGCAGCATAAGGGCGTATTGCTTCTAATTTTTTATCAATTTCAGTTTCTTTTAAACCGATCCATTGTGCTGCCCAACACCTAGGAACATCAGATACATGATTGTATAGATATGTAAGTATATCTTTATCGTGAGTTAATTGAAAAAATGTAGCTCCTATGACTTTGGTATTAGAATTTGCAGAAGGTTTTTTTTGCACAGCTATTGCTTCATAAAAACTATCATACCATGCTGGTTTTTTGATCTCATCCAATACCTTTTTAAGAAGTACTAATTGATTTACAGATAACCATTCTGTAAGATTTGCTGTCTCTATCAATCCATTATTTAAATACTCCATGACCTCGTCATCAATATCTTTAAAACTTCTCGCCCCTTTTCTATTACTTATGTGTTGTGGAATCATATTATCTAGTTATAATCAATATTTAATATGTACTCAAATTTAGTAAAACAAACTAAAAAGATACATGTACTTATACTATGTGAGGTTTTAATACTCTAAAAACAAGCTTCTAAAGGTTCGTTTCAAACGAATACTTCTTTAGCTTGCCTGAAGTAACTTATTATTTACTCCTTTTTTAACCTTGAAATTTTACATATAGAAATCGAGTTTATTGGTATTATTTCAGAATTAAAATAATAGTATTCAAAATTATTCTTCGAATCTATTAAACGTATCAAAATGATACATCTGAATAGATTCAGGTTTTATAATACTAAAAATTGCTGTTGCTTCCTTATTCTTTTTTATGTCTATAGCAGACGATTTAGCAGAATCTATATCGCTCCAATAAATAATATCAATATATCTTCCATCTTCGTTACTAGCTGTAATTCGTTCTACAAATCCATAATATAACTTTATAACATCATTAAAAGATGACAATGCCTTTTCTGCTTCTTCTTTAGAATACTCAGGATTTATTTCAAACAATACGACCTCTACTACTTTGGCTTGAGTATGTATAGAAGAAAAAGAATTGGGTTTTTGTGTAGTATTAAATAATAGGTTGACCATGATTAATTAAAATTGAGTATTTATTTTAATCAAAAGTAAATTGAGTAAATGGCAACCCTATGTCAGTAGTATTTATTTTAAGGAAAAGTTGAAGAAAAATTATATGCTTCTACTTGTTTTTTATAGTATTCTTCTAGACTAAAATGCTTAGAAGAAAATATTTCATGAGTTTCAATAAGGTTATGTATACGGTCGGTTCTAAACTCTCGATATTCTTTTCTCAACCGACAATAAGTAATCATTATCCAGGTATTATTTGTAAAATACACCCCTAATGGCTCTACCTTTCTCTTACTATATTCTCCAGAAGCTTTGGTATACTCCATTTCTAATACTCTATTATCTGTAATTGCTTGTTGAATTACTGATAAAGAAGTACTGGGTTGTATTTGAATTTTATTATATGTAAAAACACGTTGTTCAAGAATCTTTAGCTTTTCTTTTTGCGTCGTTTTGAGTACAGCAATTACTTTATCAATTGCTTCCTGATACTCATTAATTAAAGATTGATCATTATTTGTTTTTATAATCTTTGAGGCAGTAAGCAAGGCATTGGCTTCTTTTTCTGTAAACATAATTGGTGGTAGTGAATACCCATCTACCAGATAATATCCTGTACCTGCTTCTGCACCAATAGGAACCCCCGCTTCTGTAAGTGCTTGCATATCTCTATAGATCGTTCGCATACTTACATCAAATTTATCGGCAAGTTCTGATGCCTGAACAATTTTTTTGGATTGTAATTTTACTAATATCGCTGTTAATCGATGTAGCCGTTTCATTATTCTGTTTCATGTTGATCAGAGGAAGTAGTATCACTTAAATCACTCAAATCGGTTGTATTATTAATAAAATATTCTGTTTCTTCTATACTTTCTATTGGTTCATCGGTTACCAATTCCTCTACTGGTCTCTTCTTTTTATCTCTGATCATCCCCCCAGTCATTATTAAACTAGTTCCTATAATTACAAATAATAAAATTCCTGGTTCAAAACCTTCTATCATTGCTTCTGCTGGAATTGCATAAAATAAAAGTACCGTAATTAATCCTCTTGGAGCTATAAATAATTGGGGAGAAATATCTTTTCCCATAAAAACACGTAACAAACCATAGCGTATGACATAAATAGAGATTAATATCAAAAGACTAATCAAAGTAACCTTAAGACTTAATAATGAAGAAAGCACAATTGTAATTCCAAAAATTACAAAAAATAAGGTACGTACTACAAATGCAGTCTCTGCGGTAATTACATGTAATTCATGATAAATTGATTTTGCTTTTTCTAGATCTAGATATCCTCTAAGTTTACCTTGAAAAAATAATTTCATATTTGCTATAACCAATCCAAAAATCAAAATTATTATCAATGACGATAGGTGCATCTTTTTTCCTAGTGCATATAGCAATAATAACACTGCTATCAACAAAAATAACTTTACCTGACTTTTTATTTTTTGAAATATTAATATGATTGCATAACTCGCTATTAGAGAAATCACTATAGTAATAATCAGATTTAAGAAAAATCCTCCTACCCCTGCATCTTCTGCCGGATTTAATCTACCTGTCAAGAAATAGAATAACATAATCCCTAAAATATCAGAAAATGTACTCTCATAAATATGGAATTCTTTTTTGGCAAGTGATAATGAAGAAACACTAGGGATTATAATAGCACTAGATAATATAGATAAAGGGGTGGCATACAGCCATGCAGACTCCATCGTCATTCCTTCCACCAATGCTTTTAGAATTACTGCTGCTATAAACGTAGAAGCGACTAATCCGATTAAAGCAATAGCCATAGATTTGAGAATAGGCATGAGCTTATCACTTTTGAGCTCTAGCTCTAGAGCAGCTTCGAGTACAATCATAATCAACCCAACAATACCTAATATCTCAAGCATGGGAAAAAAATCAATAATGTCACCTTCAAAAGATTTAAGAATATATTGGATTACAATTCCTAGAATGATTAATAATAATACTGCGGGAACATTTGTTTTTTTTGCTATTCCGTTAAAAACAAAAGATAATATGATGATAAGTGAAACTCCTATAATGACATTGTATGAAGAGAAAATTTCCATAGATAGGTTTAAAGGTTGATTATATTAAATTGATTCTATAATTGAACGAAAAGATAGTAAATTATTTTAAAGTAAGTGGTTTACTTTTATTCTGTTTATCGACTGACAAAACTATCTTACAGAAATAGAGCTTTTTACTAAATACATCCATATATTACATTATTTCTTCTTTATGTAACTTATGTTACATATATCCATTCTTTTATCTTCTAATTTTATTAGTAATAAAATAGTAATGAAAATGGTCACACATCATCAAATCTTAATTATTGGAGGAGGAACAGCAGGTATAATGACTGCTACACAATTATTAAAAAAGGATAAAAACCTGAATATAGGAATTCTAGAGCCTTCAGAAAAGCATTATTATCAACCAGCATGGACCTTGGTAGCTGGAGGCGCTTATAAATTTAAAAATACATGGCGTTTTATGGCTGATTTAATTCCTAAAAAAACAACTTGGATAAAAGATTATGCCTTTGTAATTGATCCTGAAAAAAATAGTGTCACTACTGAATCAAACAATGTAATAACGTATGATTACCTTGTTATTGCTCCTGGATTGATTATGGCCCCTGAGCTTATAGAAGGTTTACCTGAAGCCATAGATAAAGGTGTTGCATGTAGTATCTATATTGATCCAGAATATGTTTGGTCTAGTATAAGGAATTTTAAAGGAAAAAATGCAGTTTTTACACAACCCACTACACCAATAAAGTGTGGTGGCGCTCCGCAGAAAATCGCATATTTAACTGCCGATTATTTTAAACGAAAGAAACTACAAAACACTGTAAATATTACTTTTGCAACTCCAGGAAGCGTCATCTTTGGTGTAGAACCAATTAAAAAAACTTAGCTATATTCTATAATACGACTTAACTAGTTATCTTTGTTTTAAAACAAGTGCAAATGGTACCAGAATCTTTCACAGAATTTTTCAAAAGCCTAGATGAATTGGGTCGTGAGACCGTAATTAGGGAGCTATTATCTATGGTCGATCCTTCAGAGCCTGACTTGTATACTGTTCATTCCGAGGTGCAACAAATCCAGTCACTACATTGCCCTAATTGTCAAGACATCGATATCCGTGCAAATGGCAAGGCTAATGGTGTGCAACGTTATTTTTGTAAATCGTGCAAGAAGTATTTTAGGGAAACTACAGGTAAAGTTACTTTTGGTTTAAAAAAGGGGAACTTGCTTAGTGTTTATTTGTACCATATGCTATTAGGCAATTCGATAAAGAAATGTGCTGAACAGACAGGTATCTGTCTCCAAACTTCATTTGACTGGCGGCATAAGATATTAAGTGCCTTTGAAGGGGCTGTTCCTAATGGTTTTGAAGGTATTGTAGAGAGTGATGATATTTTCTTTCTTGAATCTGGCAAAGGAAACAGGGAATTATCTCAAT
>NZ_PGUB01000067.1:0-26936 GCF_002924285.1 Aquimarina sp. I32.4
TGGTTTTTAGTGTTAGAAAAAGTAAAAAATGTAACCACGAAAATGGCAATGGTCACAGCAATTGCGTTCACTTCGAACCAAACTTGGATGAATTTTAAAAATATAGCACTAGATCATATGTATTTTAGAACTTAGCCAAAATATGTAATGAACTCTAATTATGAGATGTTAGGGAAAGCATACACAGAGAACGCAAAAATATTTCCTCAAAAAGGAAAGATTATAGAAGGAACAAAAGGTATTTTAGGCTATTGGAGGCTACCTGAAGGAATAAAGACAAGTTATCATAAAATTACTCAGGTAGAAATAAAAATTGTAGATGATACAGCCTATGATTATGGCTATTATGAAGGAATAACCAAAAAAACAAACGGAGAAGAAAATTCGTGGAAAGGGAAGTATGTAATCGTTTGGAAAAAAGAAAACAATATCTGGAAAATTTATTTAGATATTTGGAATAACATCTAATCAAAATAATAGTTGTAAAATCAGAATGGTATTTAAACTCAAACATATAATAAATGAAGATATTATTTAAAATAGTACTCCTGTTTCTGATAAGTTGTAACACTTCAAATCAGAAAAAAGAACTGACAACAGAAACAGCGGCACAGGTAGTATACAAAGTAGAGGATGTTTTGATCAAAACTCAGAATGGAGCAACCATTTCTGCCATGATAGTTCAGCATAAAGATACAGAGACACCAAAACCAGTAATACTTCAATATACCATTTATGTAAGAGATAAAGGTAGAGATATTAAAACATTAAAAGAACTCGCAGACAGAGGGTATGTAGCGGTAATAGCTTACACCAGAGGTAAAAGATTTAGTCCTGATGAGATATACCCATATGAGCATGTTGCAGAAGATAGCTATGATGTAATAGATTGGATAAGTAAACAAAAATGGTGTAATGGCAGTATCGGAATGTTTGGAGGGAGCTATAATGGATTTTCACAATGGGCGGCCACAAAAAAAATACATCCTGCCCTAAAAACCATTGTTCCATATGTAGCAAACAGACCAGGAAAAGGGTTGCCAATAGAAAATAATGTTTTTATCACTCCTAATTATTCATGGTCATTGTTTGTCGGTAATAATAAATATCTGGATACAATTGTGGGTAATGACAGGCAACGTTTTAGACAAATGCAGAATAAGTGGTGGGAATCTGGTGTTGCATTCAAAAAAATAGACAGTATCGATGGTACACCAAATAAATATTTTCAGCGATGGATACAGCATCCTTCATTTGATGAATATTGGCAAAAAATGACTCCATATAAAACAGAGTTTGCAAATATCAATATTCCCATTTTATCTATAGATGGATATTACAACGATTCACAAAACTCGAGCCTATCCTATGTAAGAGATCATTATACATATAATACAAAAGCAAATCATTATGTGATTATTGGTCCCTATGGACATTTTGGAGCGCAAAGAAAAGGAGATTCTATTTTACAGGGGTATAAAGTAGATAAAGGAGCATTAATCGATACAAAAAAAATTACCTATCAGTGGTTAGATTACATTCTTAAAAAAGGAGATAAGCCCCAAATGTTAAAAGATAAAATCAACTATCAGGTTATGGGAGCCAGTGAATGGCGTAGCGCTCCATCTATAGATAAAATGAGTAATGACTCTTTGCTATTGTATCTAACCAAAAAGAAATCAGGAGCATTTTATGCATTACACTCCAAAAAACCGATAAACGAAAAACACTTATATCAAGAAGTTGATTTTAGAGACAGAGAAACAGGTAATAACGACTATTATCCCGATCCAATTATTAGAGATGACATTGATACCAGTAACGGTTTTAATTTTATAAGTAAACCTCTTACAGAAGAAATTGTGATTAATGGATCCTTTTCTGGAAAAATAATGGCAAGTATCAATAAAAAAGATATGGATATTGGTGTTACACTATATGAGTTGAGACCTGATGGCACATATTTTCACCTTTCTTATTTCTTAGGCCGAGCAAGCTATGCAAAAGATGATAGTATGAGAAACCTTTTGACTCCAAATACAAAAGAGGTGATACCATTTATAAATACACATCTGGTCAGTAAAAGACTAGAAAAAGGAAGCCGTTTGGTAGTATATCTCAATGTCAATAAAAACTCTTTTTCTCCATTAAATTATGGAACAGGAAAGGCGGTGATGGATGAAACAATCCTTGATGCAAAAGAGCCATTAAAAGTAAAATGGTATAATGATAGTTTTGTAACTATTCCTATTTGGAAAGAATAAATAAAAGCAAGCAAATAATCTGTTACGGTTGTGGTAGAGGAGAAAAGCCAGAAAATGAATTTATGATGGTTTTTTCTTTTAACCCATTGATATATAGGTTTGCAGATAGAGTGATCATAAAAAATTGTACATTTAAGAAAATAGAAAGATGAGATCGTATTGATCGTGAGTTTTGTTTGTATTAACAATGATGCACAAAACCTGAGTTCTGTTGTTTTATCCAATAATGTTTGCAACTGATAAGGTAGAATTAAGACAAAAAACAAGGAATACGAATAGTTTTAAAACAAAAATATGAAACCCCAGAAAGTATATTACCTGGGTGATGGATCTAGAATGACTTTTATAATCCTAGGAATTGTTGTTGTTTGTGCAGCTCTTTTTTTCTTGAAATGGTCATTTGATGAAATTGAATTCAAATTTGAATTAGGGAATTTATTAACCATTGCTGGAGCTCTTTTATGTCTTAATTTGGCATATAAAGGCATCAAAAAGTTATACAATATGATTAGGTATAATATACCAATTATAGAATTGTATGATACATTTATGGTTGTGGCATTATATCCTGGAGGGAAATATACATTTGCTTACAAAGCTTTATTTGGAAAGTTTAGTTATTCAAAAATTGACTTTGAAAATATAGAGTCTGTTTATAGGAATAAAAAGTTGATTAGAATGGATTATTCTAGAGTGCAAGGATATACATTTATAACAGGAACTATTGATGATAAAAAATACGATATTCCAACAATTATTGGAGCAATAGGAAGTTCAAGTTATCTCAATTTGAAAATTAGATTAAATCAAGAAAATTTTGATGTAAGCAAAATGATTTAGAATAGTAGCTAGTAGCCTAAATCAAAATAAAATAGGTAAAAATTTTATCAAAAACAGTACCTCTCAAGATCAATAAATTTAGAGGAGGTGCAAAAACAAACAAAGGGGCTTAGCCCCTTTGTTTGTTGATAAAAAACGTAACAACACCTCGCCTGTTAACAAATCTGTTGACAAGTAAAAAACCTCTTTATTTTATTTAGACTTAATATAAATAAATTTGTTATCTCACATAAATTGTACATGAGATAGTTGAGTTCTGTACAATTAATTCAATCGAGTAGGGCATAGTTTTTTAATCCATTTAAACAGAAAAAGGCATGAGTATTTTTGATGAAAGAATAGCGTATAAACCATTTGAATATCCTGGGGTATTAGAATTTATAAATGCCCTTAATCACACTTATTGGGTACATTCTGAGGTTGATTTTACAGGAGATATTCAAGATTTTAAAGTAGCACTAAACGCTACAGAACAACATGCTATTAAAAATACCTTATTAGCCATTGCCCAGATAGAAGTAACAGTAAAAGCTTTTTGGGGAAACTTATACAATGTATTACCCAAACCAGAATTTAATGGACTGGGAAGCACCTTTGCCGAATGTGAATTCAGACATTCTGAAGCATACTCAAGATTATTAGAAGTTTTAAATTTAAACAGTGATTTTGAAAATGCATTAGAAATCCCTGCTCTCAAATCAAGAGTATCCCTATTAAAAAAATATTTAAAACTAGCTCCAGGACATACAAAACAAGATTTTGCATTATCTCTAGCCGTATTTTCACTTTTTATAGAAAATGTATCTCTATTCAGTCAGTTTGCTATTATTTTATCCTTTACACGATTCAAAGGATTACTAAAAAATACGAGTAATATTATTGCTTGGACATCAAAAGATGAACAAATTCATGCTCAGGCAGGGATGTATATTTTCAATATAATCAAAGAAGAATTTCCAGAGTTTTTTAATGAAGAAACAATTAAACTAATCCAATCTGCCGCTATAGATTCTATAGAAACAGAAGAAGGTATTCTAGATTGGATTTTTGAGCAAGGAGAATTGTCTCATTTATCAAAATCACAATTAGTCACCTTTATGAAATTTAGGGTGAATGACAGTTTAAAAGCGATTGGTATTCCAGCCGTTTTTGAAATCGACAAAACCGAGATTGATAGTATGTTATGGTTTGAAGAGGAGATTTTTGCCAATACACACGATGACTTTTTTGCAAAACGACCTGTAGATTACACAAAACACAATCAATCTTTTACTGCGAATGATCTATTCTAAGAACAATACAATAACAAACAATATGAAACCATACCGCTGGATGTCAGAAGAATCCCATATCATGTTAAAAAGGGGATATCTTCTAGAAGGAGAAACTATAGAAGATGCTGTTTACAGAATTACTCAAGCAGCAGCAGAACGATTAAATAAGCCAGAGTTACGAGTTAAGTTTGAAGAGCTTATCTCCAACGGGTGGATGTCATTATCCTCTCCTATATGGGCCAATATGGGAACAAAAAGAGGATTGCCTATTTCGTGTTTTGGGTCGTATACAGAAGATACTATCCAAGGAATTACGCATAGTTTGAGTGAATCGATAATGATGACAAAAATGGGAGGTGGAACCTCTGGATATTTTGGAGCATTACGTTCTAGAGGATCAGAAATTACAGAAAATGGTACTTCGTCTGGGCCTGTATCTTTTTTGAAAATGTTTGATGCAATGGTAGATACCATTTCACAAGGAGCAGTACGCAGAGGAGCTTTTGCCGCATATTTAGATATAGATCATCCTGATTGTGCAGAATTATTAAACATAAAAGATGTAGGTAACCCAATACAAAATTTATTTTTTGGAGTCTGTATTCCTGATTATTGGATGCAAGAAATGATTGATGGTGATATGGAAAAAAGAGCTCTTTGGGCCAAAGTCTTAAAATCTAGACAAGCCAAAGGATTGCCCTATATACAATTTTCTGATACAGTCAATAAAAATGCTGCAGACGTATATCAGGATAAAGAAATGAGAATTTATAATTCTAATTTGTGTGCAGAGATCGCATTGCCAGCCAGTAAAGATGAATCTTTTGTATGTTGCTTGGCCTCTATGAATATGGAGTTGTATGATGAATGGGCTACTACAGATGCGGTACAAACTGCCGTTTGGTTTTTGGATGCAATCATGGAAGAGTTTATAGTCAAAAGTGAAGGAATGCACTATATGGAAAGGCCTCATAGATTTGCAAAAAGACATCGTGCTTTGGGATTAGGAGTAATGGGATATCATGCGTATTTGCAAAAAAACTCAATTCCTTTTGAATCTTTTGAAGCAAAACAATTTACAGCCAAGTTTTTTAAAGAATTAAAAGAAAAAACATTAGAAGCCTCTAAACTCTTGGCAGAAGAATATGGAGAACCTGAACTTCTAAAAGGATATGGAAGAAGAAACACTACACTTATGGCAATAGCGCCCACTACATCCTCCTCTTCTATATTAGGGCAAACCTCACCAGGGATTGAACCTTATAATAGTAATTATTATAAAGTTGGTCTGGCAAAAGGAAACTTTACCAGAAAAAATAAATTTTTGCAGTCGTTGCTGAAATCAAAAGGATTAGACCTACCAGAAGTATGGAGCTCGATTTTAATGAAACACGGATCAGTACAACACTTAGAAGGGTTGACAGAGCATGAGAAAAAAGTGTTCAGAACATTTAAAGAGATTAATCCATACGAAATTATTACCCAAGCCTCTATAAGGCAGAAGTATATAGATCAAAGTCAGTCATTGAATATAAACATCCCTCCTGATGTATCGATCAAAGAGGTAAATAAATTAATGATCGAAGCATGGAAACTAGGGGTGAAATCACTATATTATCAGCGCTCAGAATCAGTAGCGCACAAATTAGTAAATTCATTAAAAGATAGCTGTGAAGCCTGCGCATCATAACAAGATCTTAAACTTAAATAGCAGAAATAAAATGCATAAAAATTTTAAAGAATATCTTAAAGATTTTGAAGATGTTTTAAAAAACGTATTTCATCAACGATATGATATCAATCAATTCAGTAAAGAAAGAAGTTTGCCAGTCGTTGCTCTTAGAGATATTATGTCAAAATCACCTTTATCTGTTGCAATCCCAGAGGAATTTGGCGGTAGAGGATTAAAAGTAAAAGAATGCCTTAGCATTTTGTCAGCAGCTTCATATGAGTCTCTGGCTTTATCATTGACATTTGGAATTAATATTGCCTTGTTTTTAGAACCAGTAGCAAAATATGCTAATGCCTCTATAAAGAATGATATTTTCAAGCGATTTTTAGAAAAACAAAATATGGGGGGGTTAATGATAACCGAACCTGATTTTGGAAGTGATGCACTAAGCATGCAAACTTATAATAAAAAAGAAGGAGATAACTATTCTGTAAAAGGAATCAAGCATTGGCAAGGACTTACAGGAATGGCAGATTATTGGTTGATTACTTCTCGAGGACAAAATAGTGATGGTAGTTTAAAAAGAGATATCGATTTTTTTGTTTGTGATGTCACAAAACCCAATCAACAAATAATTGTAGAAGAATACTATGATAATTTGGGACTTTATATGATTCCTTACGGAAAAAATAAAGTAGATGTACAAATCCCTTCTCAATATAAGCTAGAACCACAGACCTCGGGAGTAAAAATGATGTTAGATGTTCTACATAGAAGTAGAATGCAATTTCCAGGGATGGGATTAGGATTTATAAAAAGAATGCTGGACGAATGCATAAAGCATTGTAATGAGAGAATTGTAGGAGGAAAAAAACTAATCGATCTCGATCAAATTCAATATCAAATATCAAGAGTTCAAAGTAGTTTTACTATAGCCTCAGCAATGTGTTTTAGGAGTAGTAACCATAGTGGTATCGAGAATGATTTGGCAAATGAAGGAGTAGAAGCAAATACAATGAAAGCTTATATAACCGATTTGATGCAAGAAGCCGCACAAACATTAACACAATTGTCTGGTTCCAAAGGGTATCATATGGAGAATATAGGAGGTAGAGGTATTATGGATAGTAGAGCTTTTCAGATATTTGAAGGGTCTAATGAAATGCTATATACTCAAATTACAGAAATCATAAGTAAACTTATGAAACGTAAAAAGGAGTTTAATATCTATAATTTTCTTAAAGATTTTAATCTTACCAATAAATCATATTCATATTTCAAAAAAGATATAGAATTCGTTTTTACTTTGGGATTAAAACAGAGAAAAATGATTGACCTAGGAAAAGTTTTCTCTAGAATTATTTCTTTTAATTTTGTTTTAGAAATGGAAGAAAAAGGATTTCGTAAGGATTTGGTAGAAAACTGCTTAGAAATATTAAAATTAGATGTGTCTCAGTTAATTAATTCTTTTCACTCTAAAAACACAGTTATTCAAATAGAAGAATACCAAGAGAATAGCCATTGGTATAATTTTGTGTAGATATATAATGTATTTAGATATATTACAAAACCCTTCTTTTATAGAGAAGGGTTTTGTGGTTAATGATATTTCTGTAAAAAATAAGCTTAAACACCATCATTTAAATAATGAGTCATAAAATACTTTTTATATGCTCTACCAATAGGAATAACGGTATTCGTTAAATAAACTGTATTACCCGAAACCTTTACTAAATATTGAATATTTATTAAGTAAGATTTGTGTACCTGACAGAAATAATTACTGTCTAATTTTTCTAACCAGTGTTTTAGAGAGTTTTTGCTTATGTGTGTTTTTTGCGCTGTAATTATTTCTGTGTAATCAGCATCTGATTTGATATGAATAATATCTGAAGCTTTTAGTTTTATCAGTTCATATCCAGATTTTATATAAATAGTTTCTAAAAGGTCTTTGGGTTTCTTTTCTTTTTGAAGTACCTGCAATTTTGAAATAGCTTGTAAAAACCGTTCATATGAGATAGGTTTCAATAAATAATCGATTACATTATATTGATAGCTTTCTAATGCATAATCAGAAAATGCAGTAGTAAGTATTACGTTTGGATGATTAGGTGTCGATTTTAAAAAATCAATACCCGAGACTTTAGGTAAATGTATGTCCAGAAAAATTACGTCTATTTGATTCTCTTTCAGATATGCGGTAGCCTTTATGGTATCTGCAAAAGTCTCTTTAAGTGTAAGTGTATCAGTGTCTGAAATGTATTTTTTCAAAATACGTTGTGCAGGTGGTTGATCTTCTATGATAATACAATGTAACATTATTTAATAGATTTTAGTTGGACAGTCAATGTCACTTCAAAAAAAATGTTGATGTCAGTAATTTGTAACTCATGCGTATTAGGATATAATAATCGCAATCTTTTTTTTACATTAACTAAGCCAATGCCATGAGAAAGCATGGATGTATTGGTATTAGATAAAAAACTGTTTTTGCAATAAAAAGTAAGCAAACCAGTTTCTGTAACCTTTGTTTCTATGTGAATTATAATATTCTCAGATTGACTTGCAGTACTATGTTTAAAAGCATTTTCTATAAAAACAATTAATATTAATGGAACTATAACATAATTTGGAGATATGATCTCTGTATTGAAACGAATATCTCCTCTATGACCTATTTGTAACTCATGAAGAGCGGTATAATTTTGTAAATGATCTATTTCTTTGATAAGAGAAACAAAATTTCCCTTACAATCATACAGCATATATCGTAAAACAGATGATAACTCTAAAATAATGGACGGAGTCTTTGGCGACTCTTCAATAGCATGTGCATATAAATTATTTAAATTATTAAATAGGAAATGTGGATTTATCTGAGATTTTAGAAACTGTAACTCACTTTCTTGAACTAGGTTTTTTAGTTTCTCAATTTCACGCTGTTTACTGTTGAAGTCCCAAGCAAATTTACACCCAACAAAAAAACCAATTATAGGGAGTGTCTCTATAAGAGTAAATAATACCCCTGGAAAATAAGTTCCTCTTGTATATGGAAAATATATCGGTTCCAATATAAATTCATCAACCATAATAACAATTGAAACTATTAGAGACATTGCAATAAAAAAGAGAAAAAATTTCTTTTTAGAATATATTTTAGGTAACAATACATAGTTAATAATCATTGCTGCAATGGCATAATTTAAGAAAAAAGAAACTTTGTAAGGAGCTATTTTTATAGAATCATCTTGACTATATGAGTAAAAAATAAATGATATTACAGCCGCTATTATCTGAAATATAATCTCAGGAAAATTGTTTTTTAAGAAGGTAATACCCTTTTTCATAGTGCAAAAATATCTTTAATAAAATCAACAATACTTTAATCTATAAAGCCAAATCAAAAAATAGTGATATGATTAAAAGCTGAAAACTAACACAAGTATGAATAATAATCTTTGTATAACCTTTATTTCAGTAACTTCTCAAAACATTTGCTATTCTCGACGTTTTCATATTGTCCATAATTAGAAATTAACTTGTATGAGTTTTTTTTATATAACCTAATGGCTTCAGGTTGTTTAATGCCTGTTTCCAAAATGCATTTTTTATATTGTAATTCAGAAGCCCATTTTTCAAGCTCAGAAAGGATAACTGAAGCTAACCCCTTTCCTCTATATTCTGGAAGGGTAAACATTCTTTTAATTTCCATAGCATTTTTATCGTATTCTTTTATAGCTCCACAAGCTACAGGAATCTTATTCTCATATACTATGACAACATGCTTAATCTCATCTATTTTATTGAATTGAGCAAAAAAAGAATGTTCATCGCCATCCCTTTGAGCTAAATCAAGATCAAGCGATTTTACAAGTTTAATAAAATCATTATTTCGAGAATTCGTTCTTATCGTTTTTATCAAGTTAGATTGATTTAGGTTACACACAACGGGAATATAGACACAATAAAAGCAATTTTATACATGTCAATTGCAAGGCAAAGATATTATAGAAACATAAATAATTATAGGAGTGACTCTACTATTTATAATTAATTACCTCGAGGGAAGTCTGTGAAGTATTCGTTTGAAACCAACCTTTGATTTCGAAGCATTAAAATCTAGCTTAATCAGTAAAAGTAAAAAATCGAAAAACTATTTCTTTAAAATGACGTTCATGGGGTATAAAATGTCGTTTACAGATTTGTTCTTTCTCAAATCACTTTTATTATAGATTTTTGCAATTAATTCATATTTAGTCTAAATTAAATGAACAGAATTTTTAGGGCTTTAATAACAACAACTTTGTTTGTTTGTTTTATTGCTAATTTGTCAGCACAAGTAGTTTCTTCTTCGATTATTGGTACCGTTTTGGATAGTCAAAATCAACCAGCCATAGGGATAACCATCTTTTTAAAAGGTACAAATCAAGGAACAGCAACCAATACAGAGGGAACCTTTGTATTGAATAAAGTACAACCAAATACACCATATACCTTGGTGATTTCAGGAATAGGATATAAAGAACAATATAAAGAAATAGTACTTACCCCAGCAGAAGAATTAGTTTTGTCAATAGTTTTGAAAGAGGACTTAACAGAAATTGATGAAATTGTAGTACAAGGAAAGAGTAATGCCACTCAGATCAAAGAAAAAAGTTTCACTGTAAATTCTATAGCAACAAAAAAACTTCAAAACATTACAACCGATGTAAATCAGGTGCTCAACCAAACATCAGGTATTAGAATTAAAGAATCAGGAGGTCTTGGGTCTCGATATGAATTCTCCTTAAATGGTCTCTCAGGAAGACAAGTGCGTATTTTTGTAGATGATATTCCCGTAGATCAATTAGGTAGTTCTTTCAACCTCAATAATCTTACCGTAAATCTTGTAGATCGTATTGATGTTTATAAAGGGGTTGTACCTATAAAACTTGGAGCTGATGCCCTTGGAGGAGCTGTAAATATAATTACCAATAAAAAAGCAAATTCATTTCTAGACGCTTCCTATAGTATAGGATCCTTTAATACACACAGAGCTGCATTGAATAGTAAATATAGATTTCAAGAAAGTGGCTTGACTTTTAAAGCAACTGGTTTTTATAATTATAGTGATAATAACTATCAAATGAATGACCAACCTGTTTTTGTAAATGGAGAAGAGCAAGAGTTAGACATAGAACGTTTTCATGATCAATATACCTCAGCTATGGGAAATTTTGGTATTGGTTTTACCAATGTAAAATGGGCTGATAATCTAATGGCAAAAATATCAATAGCAACCATTGAACAAGAAATACAAAGTGGAATTTATGGTACTCCTGTTGGCGAAGCTACCGAAGAAGAGAATAACACGACCTATAGTATAGAATATTCTAAGACAAAGCTACTCAATGATAAATTAGATATGAATCTATTTGTTCTGTATAATGAGGTATCTAGTAAGAGTATTGATACCTCTTCAAATCGATATAACTGGCAAGGTAATATTGTACGTACAGAAAATAATAACCTTGGTGAACTTGTGCGAGAAAAAACAATATTTGAGTATGATCAAACCCAATTTTTGTATAGAGCATATGCAACATATGATCTTGCCAAGTCACATCAAATAAGTGTAAATCATATTGGATCTATGATTGAAAGGAAAGGAGAAAATAGGTTGAATGCCAAAAATAATGAACCATTTAGATCTCCAAATACGTTGAATACAACAGTGAGCGGATTAGGTTATCAAACGGTGTTTTTTGACAGTAAATTAGAAAATGTAGCATCTCTCAAGTATTATAACTTTGATATGCTTACTAAGAATGCAGTACAGTTTCAACATAATGAATTTGGAATTCAAGATATAAGAACTTCTCAGCAACATATAGGGTATGCATTTTCTAGTAGATATTTTATACAACCTCAATGGTATATAAAAGCTTCTTATGAAAAAGGGTACCGTATTCCACAACCTATAGAAATTTTTGGAGATGGATTACGCGTTTTGGCAAATCCAAACTTAGAGCCAGAAACAAGTCATAACCTAAACATAGGAATGACACATCGATTGAATACAAATAGCAAATGGTCTTTGAGAAATGAAATCAACCTGTTTCAGAGAGATGTAGATAATTTCATTTTTATACAGCAATTTGGGGTTTTTAGCACCTATGAGAATGTACTTAATGTACTGATAAAAGGAGTAGAATATGATGTTCAGTATTCTAGAGAAAAACTTACCCTTAGTGGTAACCTTACATGGCAGCAGGTACTCAATAATGAAAAATATGTGGCAGGAACAACGACAAGGAGTAGAGTGTATAGAGATAAGATGCCAAATACACCCTATTTGTTTGCCAATGTAAATGCCAATTTCAATTTTGGAAAGATTTTTTCAAAAATAGATATGTCTATGTACTATGCGGCAAATTATGTACATGAGTATTTTCTTAATTATCCCAGTATATCTATAACAGAAACCAAAAATATAATACCCAACCAATTTTTAAGCCATATAGGAACTACATTTTCTGCAGTTGAAAACACGTATAATCTAAGTGTTGAATTGCGCAATGTCTTTAATGCAGAAGCCTATGATAATTTTAACCTCCAGAAACCAGGAAGAGCTGTGTTTCTAAAATTCAGATACTTCCTAAAGTAATAATAATCTATAGTAAAACTAAGTATTAAAATTGTAAACATGAAAAAACAAATAACAAATCTGGCCGTAATTTTTGGAATATTACTACTAGTAAGCGCGTGTAGTAAAGACGATGATAATCCAGTACCTAATGGTGGAAATGATGGGAACGGTGGAGAGAAAAAAGAGTTTAGCTACCTTTTGGCATTAAGCCTTCCTACGATTGATTCATACCCTTTTCATATACTAAAAGATGTAGAAGAAGGTACTGCCGATATTGATAACTCACAAGAAATCCCTGATTTACCATACAATGTACCTGTTGTAGGAAAAGATGGCTTTATTTATTTGAATTCTGCCGAGAAATTAACCAAATACGAAGTGGATGAAAATGGTATCTTGGTAGATATAGGATCTGTTACCAATTTAGGAATTAGTGGTGGTCCTGTATTTGAATTTTTAGATGATACTAGGTTATTGATTTCTAGTGGGCCAAGATCTACATCTGATGGTGTTTTTTCTTATCAAATTATTAATACCAAAAATATGACTGAGGAATCTAATGGAACCATAACGCTTCCAGTTGATCCAAACTCACAAGCAGTACCTTCAGCATATATACATAAAGATGGTAAAATCTTTGTTCCTTACATACATTCTGATGAGAATTTTGCATCTTATAACAGGGCACCAGTTGCAATTTTTGATGCAACCACATTCAATTATGAAAAAACAATATATACAGAAAATGCGGCAGGACTTGGGTTTAGCGTAGTATCTTCTCATGGATTTGCAGAAAACGGTGATCTGTATATTGCAGCATGTAATACAAACTATTGGGCATCAAATGAAACGATTCCTTCAGGAATTGTAAAAATAAAAGCAGGAGAATCAGAGTTTGATAATTCTTATTTCTTCAACCTTACAGAAAAATTTAGTGGTAATCATACAGGAGGATTTTTGTATTTAGGAAGCAATAAAGCTTTGGTACAGGTGTTTAGAGGAGACCTTATTCAGGAATATAAAGATTATCAAGGAGGATTTGTAATAGAATATCATTTGATAGATTTAATTACAAAAACGACAGAAAAATTAAATCTTCCGTTATTAAAATATCCAAGAAGAGCGATGGAACTTATAGGAGATGGCAAAGTTGCTATCGTAGGAAATACAGAAAATGATGGTAGTAATATCTATATTTATGACTCAGCTACAAATAGTGTGAGCATAGGGCTAAAGTATGAAGGTACACAGCAGATATCAACTTTTATGACGTTTAGATAGTATTTTTTAACCCGCTTTATGTATTAGATAACGAAATTCTAATTAAAGTATAAAAAATAAATGAAGCCAAATACTATAAAAAGTATTTGGCTTCTTTGTCTAAATATAAAAAGAATGAAAGTTCAGGTTTTAAGTTTTTGTATATATAAGTATGATATGTTTAAAGGAGATTTTCTTTTTTCCACCTAATTATTAGTGGTATTAATATTGCATTTACAATAACAATAAATAGTAATAAGATGATTTGAGAATAATTAGAAAACCCAGCACCTAGAGTTTCTGCTAAATGTGCTGTATTGAGTAATACAAGCACTATGGCATAAACTAAAGAAAATATCTTAAAGATGTTGTTGGCATAAAATAATGTTATAAATGCAATAACCATAGGTAGTATCATGGCTAGAATATGAATGATATGAACCGCTATTGGAACTCCATCATTAAAAGGTTTTTCTGGCAATGATTTAAAAAAAATACTTTCTCCAACCTCTAGAGTATTGTGTATGACAACTCCAAGTGCAATCAGTATCCATGAGACTATAATTTTTTGTTGTGTATTCAATTGTTTGTGTTTTTAATTAATTTGTTTAATTATTTATTCGTTGATGATTGATTTATTCATTGCTAGTACAGGAGTATCGATAACCTCTTGATGATTCCTGTTTTTTGAGATTCCTCTTGTTGCTCTTCTTTTATCTTTATGAGACACCAGTCGTTGTACAGAAAAAGCAATAATCAAAGAAATGATACCTAATAAAAGCCAACTGATATCAATAAAAAAAGAATCGATATAGTTAGACTGTAAAGAGGTCCAAAACCATAATCCAGACTGTAGCCCATTTAGAAGAGGAATAGCAATTCCCAATATACCTGCCAAAATAAGTGCATGTTTATTAATTTTATGAAAATCCTTAGAGATAAAAGCGTACAATATATAAGCTAACCAGAAAAGGAAGAATGCATTACTCATTAGCCCGAAACGATTTTCGATATCAAGAGGAATGATTTTGGTAATACAAAAAAAGAAGGCTATAGCAGGAAACAATCCCATACTTGCACCCAGATATATTGCCCCTATTGCTGTGTTGAATTTTTTCTTGTTTTCGTATTTTTTATTATTTCTGGCCTCTAGCCAAACCATTACTCCTGATAGTATAACAAAACATGTAATCAGAGATAATAAAAAATAAATTGTTTTTACAAAATACCCACCAAACTGGGCAAAGTGCAATTTTCTTACCGTGTGTAAGACACTCCCTTTATACGGATGTGTTTCTATAATCTTTTTTTCTACAACCTTACCATCTCTTAGTCGATATGTGATATGAACATCATCATAAAAAACACCTTCTTTTTTGGCGCGAAACTCTGCCATCACATGAGCATTCTTATCATTGTAATTACTAATATTTATAGATGCAGTTATTGCATCGTCTACTTGTAAATCTTTACGAGCATTTTGTACTAATTGATTAATATTTGGCCTTTCTAAATGAATTTCATTAGCCATGTCAAAAGTTTTGTATGCGGGAGCTATATATCCTAATAATTTTCCTTGATCTCCATCAAATAATACCATTGTAGAGGGCAATAAGATGATGATCACCAATCCAAATATTGTTCCTGTAACGGCATACATAAATTGAAAAGGAAGTCCAATAATACCTAAAGCAACATGCGCATCAGACCATAAGTTCTTTATGGTAGCTTTTAATCGAAAAGTAAAAAAATTAGACATTATCTTTTTCCAATGTACAATCGTACCAGTTATAATAGCAAATAAAAAAAATAAAGAAATCAGACCAGAAATATATAACCCTATTATAGGAATCTGATCAAAGTAATGCAAGTGGTATAAAAAAGTACCTAAATGTTCTGTGGGTTCTGCACCGTCTTTATCTATGATTTTATAGGTTTTGGGATCTATTTTTACAGAAATAGGACCAGTAGGTCCCACCTTGGCTTTAGAGTAGTTTTCTTGCTCTTTTTTTTGAGTAGTATTATTATCGCTTCTAAGAGGACGTGAAACAACCATAATAAAAGGTAAAGGGTTATCCATTATTTGGATAAAAAAAGTTCGCCCATTCATGGTAAAACCCTCCTCTTTGATTGTTGATAGTGTTTTCTCGTAATCTATTGCAAGGTGAACCCCGTTTTTGGCGTTTGCTTCCCATTTATTGATGTTTGTTTGAAAAAGCGCAAATGCTCCCGCAAAAAAGCATACAAAAAGCCCAACACTTATAACAATACCACTTACGGTATGTGTATTGAAAAAAACATTATAATTCCGTTTATCTTTCATCAAATTAGTTTTTTGCCATATAAAGCCCTACTACAGAAATAGAAATAATAAATAAAAAGATTCCCCAGGATTTCCATGGACTTTTTATCCAATACACCATAATCATAAAAAATCCCCACAGTATAAAAACAGAAAAAAGCGAGGTAGGGATGATGTATTCAAAACCAACCCAAATTGCTAATGCCAGATGTAGTGTTACAGATGCTAGCATAGCGCCCAAGATTGTAGCAGAAATTTTACTGAATTTTATCCAGTTGGATGTAGCAAGGTATTTTTTATTAGCGGGCATAATTAAGGTATATGGTAAATAATAATTCTGTACTTATGATCAGTAGTCCTAAAAAAATAACATGCACATGTTTTACTTTTTGAAAAGGAGCAAATAATAAAATAGCGCTAGCCAATAATGTCCATATAAGTAGACTGCAAAATAGACCAGTTACAGTACCCAAAGAGATGCATAATACAATAGTAGATATCAGAAAAAATACCAGGGCAACAACTTTGGCTACCCTGATATTTTGAGATAAAATGAGTGTTATGTTCTTTTTGGTAAAATCTACTTTTTCTGATAGGGCATAAAGACACCAAATCGAAAAAAATGAAGTAAGTATTGCCAGGCTATACATGTGCTGTATTATTTTAAAACAGTTAATTGATTAGGTATTCCTCCTTTTACAGAAAAAGCTTCTTTTGTCTCTCTGGTAGCAGGATCATAGGTGTAATACCCCTGGAATGTAGCGTTGCTCACAGCAAAATAAACTTTGTTGTCTATAACCATAGGGCCATTAACACTTGAGCCTACATACGCACTTCCTGGAATAGAGGTAATTTTAGTAATTTCTTTAGAAGCAATATCAACTTCATAAGCATCAAAATCCTTATCTGCAACATTGCTCCAGTCTGGAGCAATAGCAGTAGATTTAAGCTTTATGTATAGCTTATCTCCAATAATAGCAGGACCACCTAATAAAAAGCTATGTCCGCCTATAATTTCATCATAATTCAGTTTCCATGAATTATCAAAAGTATTAGCGCCCGCTTTGATACGAAGAGTTCTTGAATAAGCAGGATCTGTAGGGTTGCCAACAGGGCTGGAAAGGTAAATATCTCCATTTGGAGCCACATTTACATAATTAGAATTTTTTCTTTCAAAACCTAACCAGTTATAACCATTATGTTGTGTTAATCCAATAAATGTATCATTGTTGGTGTTAAAAACAGCTACATAGGTAATATCAAATGCATAGGTTCCATCTTCTTTCAAAAAGAAGAGTTGAGTATACAATTTTCCTTGACTTTCTACCATAAAAGAACCTAATCGTGTACTGGTAACAGTATTATCCAGTAGCGGAGTGATTGCATCAGTAATATCAATTTCACCAGTACGTTGCATGGTAGAAGGATTAAATGTTTGTATGGCAGTACGGCTTCTATTTGAATCGGTGTAATATCCTTTGGTTGGGCTTACAACCTCAAAAATAAAACGTCTTTCATTTACTGCAATAAAACCAGCATCTGTAAAAGTATTGTCAGCATAACTAAATTTTTGTAATCCTGTATCTCCTGCAGAATTAGAAGTGTTATAAATATCACCATCAATTGCTTTACCAATGGTTCTCATGGCAGAAAGTTGTACTGCATTTGTAACTGAAGAAGGATCAATTACACCAGAGAACATTTCTTCACCTGGGATTAATAAACCACTGGAAGTATTAGGGTCAGTTATTACAAAAAGGGCGACACTTGATTTTTTATCTACTGGGGGTTCAGTACCTGGGGTGTCAGTTTCAGGATTGTTATCATCACTGCTGCAACCTATCATTGCAACTACCATTAGGATGGATAATATTTTAAACGTAAGCTTACTCATATTTCACTTTTTAATTAATTGAATATTTGATTTTGAATCGATAATTGATTCCTGGTTTTTGAACCCTAAAACCGTCAAAAGCTTTAGCGTTCAATAAATTGTTAATTTCAGCATTAAACCAGAGCGGAATAGTTGGTATTTTACAGGTCAATCCCATATCTACTATATTTTGTGTTGGGATTATATTGGCTCCGGCAATGCTGTCTATATTACCAAAAAGAGGGGGTTCTTGTGTTTTAGAGACGGCATTGAGCAGATATTGTTCTACATAACTATAATTAGCATACAATTGCCAATCTCCTTTGCCTATTAATTTTTGAGGATGGTAACGTAATCCTATATTACCAAAGAAATACGGAATATTAGGCTGTCGCGAATTTTCTAATGACCTGGAGTTTTCTTCGGTGTTTTTGCGTCTGATATCCTGATATGTTACAGCTAGATTAAAGCTGAGGTTTTTTGTTGCAGTACCTTTTAAAGAAAATTCTCCTCCCAAAATACTGGCATCAGCAGTATTTTGGTAACGAGAGAAAATTAATCCATGGGGGCGTAAAAATATGTTGTTCTGAACATCTCTGTAGAAACTATTAATATCTAACCAGAGTGCTCTATTTTTATTGAGGTTTGTATAAAAACCAAGATTAATATTATCGCTTAATTCTGGTTGTAAAGAAGAGTTACCCGATATGAATAGAGCATCACCAAAATACTCTTGAGATTCAGGAATACGACTGGCACGTTCATAAGAAAATCGAAGATATCTATTTTTGTTGAAATTATATTTTATAGAATTTCCAAAACCATAACTCTCATCTTTAAACTCAGGGATGACCCCGTAATAATCATAAGTAGAAGATATAGAGCTTGTTTTTAAACCATATCTCTTTAAGGTAAATATATTATCTAACTTACCCCCAAAGAAAGAAGATGTAATTCCTATACCCGTAACATTTCTAGTATATTTAGCAGGATACGATAGGATATCAACATCTTTTCCAAAAGTAGGAGCCAAAGGGTCTGTACCTACACGTTTTTCATAAATATAATTGTGATTGAAGTTAAGAGTATGGTTTTCATGTAATTGATAGCTTAGATTGATTCGAGCAATCCAATTATCAAATTCTAGATTTCTGAATGATTTTGAATTTTGATTCGTTTCTCCACCGTTGTCATTATCAGGTATAGGGGTAGCTTCTACAAGCCAGTTATATCTATTCTTAGGAGTGTCATCAAATAAAGTAGCACGATTGCTATATGCAGAAAATAAATCTAAGTGTAATTTATTTATTTGTTTTTGGTACCGAACTGAATAAATTAAAGCATCTTCTTCGTAGATCGCTTCTCCATACGGTATTGTAAGTCTGATATTATTTTGTAATTCTTTATGCATATCAAAATAAGAGAAACCAAACTCAAATAGATCAGCTATTTTGGTGTCACGCACTCCCAATTTTGTCTCTACAAACAAACTTTGGACACCATCATGAAACCTTTCTACAGCTGTAGTGGTTGGAACTCCCGTTTCTGAGTCAGGAATATCAACATCAATCGTATAATTATTATCAGAACTAATAAGATATGAAGAAACAGATGCAAATAATTTTGAATTTGGAATGTTTATATACCCATTAAGATTTCCTTGATGGGTGTTGAATGAGCCCACACTATAAGTAAGATCAAGGTTGTTATCATTATTTTGTCTAGAGATAAAATTAACGGCTCCTCCTAATGCATCTGCACCCAAATCTACAGGTAGTATCCCCTTATAAATTTCAATATTAGCAAGTTGATCTATAGGAACGATACTTAGGTTAAAAGCTTGACCTAAGTAATCCAAAGGAATACCATCTCTAAAAAAACGAATAGAGTTTCCTTGTAAACCATTGATATTGATAGTGGTGTTACTACCGATGCCTCCAGTTTGTCTTACTTTTACTCCAGAAGTTTGGTTCATGATCTGTGGTAGACTAATGGATTGTGCTTGTAATTGATTTATATCAATGACTTCGATTTTTATTGGTTCTTCCCGTTTTCGTTGTGTTTTAGATTTACCTTGTAAGATAACTTCTTCCAGATTTTGACTGGTTTCTGTCATCGTTATAGTAAGAGAAATTGGTTTTCCTTTTTGAAGTGTAATAGGAATACGTCTGTTTTTGAATCCTAAAATGGCAATTTCCAGCGTATAATTGCCAAATGGAGTTTTGTTTAGTTCAAAATATCCATTTTCATTGGTGATCCCTCCAATAGTAGTACTCATTATTTGGATGGTTGCCCCTAATAATGGCTGACCATTTTGATCAGAAATTGTGCCAGAAACAGAAGATTGCCCCCAGATAGTTGTAGTTATCAAAAGCAAAAAGCACCCCAAAAAGTAATTTTTGTACATTTATTTTTATTTAGTTTAAATAATATGGAGGCAAAAGTATTGTAGAATCTATTCCTGTTACTAACGCGAATAGTAGAATTCATGCCGTGAATGAAAACAAAAGGGTGTTAAATTCTGGTAAGAAATGGTATTACCCTACTTTTGTATTTAAAAGATACATCCTTCAAAAAAAAGATATAAATGAATAGAGTAGTAGTCCTATTATTGTTAGTGTTGAGTGCCAATTGTTTCTCACAAACACAAGGAGAAATGAATAGAGAAGCATATACAATACTTAAGAAGTCGGATAGAATATTGAATGAAGTGTATCAGCAAATTTTACAGGTTTATAAAAAAGACACACTTTTTTTACAGAACCTAAAAAAGTCTCAAAGAATTTGGATACAATTTAGAGACGCTGAGTTAGCAATGAAATATCCTGATTACCCTGATTATATATATGGGTCGATCCACCCGATGTGTAGAGCTTCTTATCTAAAGAATCTTACAGAGAAGCGAACAGAAACTTTGAAAATTTGGTTGACAGGTATTGAAGAAGGAGATGCTTGCAGTGGATCAGTAAATGCCAAAAATTAGATACTTGTCTCCATTAGTATCTTTATAGAGAAAAAAGTTTGATGTTGAAGAACCATAAGATGTTGTTGAGCGTTCTATAGAAGGTACCCTGTTTTAAGCTCAATGGGTATCACAAAAAATAATATCAAAAAATCGAGGAAAGTCAATTTACTCGATTTTTTGATAGTAGTCTATTGTATTTTTATATCAATAGAGGTTCTGCTTTGCCACCCAGTCACATCGATTACCGAAATCTGACAGTGATAATCTCCAGCATCGATTCCTTCAGGAATAGTAATAGATTGTGTAATTTCATATTGTTTTACCTCTCCTTTAATAGGATAGTTCTCCATAAAAATCATAGGAGTTTTTGGAGTTTTTATTCCATCCAAAGTACATTGTGCGCCTTGGTCGTCATGAGTATGATGATCAAAATTATGATGTATATCAATAGCATAAGAAGCTAATGCCACATTATCTGCGACTTTTACTTTTATGATGTATGGATTGCCTTTTTCTAAGACTGTACATGATTTCGGGAATCCCTCTGTGTAATTTACTGTGATAGTAGGTTTCTCTGTATCGGTTTCCTCATCATCACTACTACAGGAACATATATTTCCTAAAATAACAAGGAAGAAGATTGATTTTATAAATGTTTTCATTGCTTTTATATTTAAAAAGACTACCCGAAAAAAACAGAACTTTTTTCAGATAGTCTTTTAGCGTTTTACTTTACTTCAAAAGGAACTGATAGTTTTACCGCTTCACTTTCTCCACCTTCTGTTACATAAATATTCAACCAATATCCTTCAGTAGGAATACCTTCTGGTAAATTATACATGTAATCGATCATTGGATTTTTTTTGCCGTTATAAGATTCTTTAGGAAGTATCATTTCTACGTTATCCCATTTTCCGACTTCTACATTTTGACCTTCTCTCCATTCTTTAAACCATAATTGATACTTTATTTCGGTTACAGTATTATTTCCTGATACATACTGGTAGATTGTTTGTAGCTTATCGGTTCCTAGTACGGCAACATTATTATCACCAACTTTCATATCTTTGAATTTTTGTATGATATGAAGATCTTTGGTAACGATACTTTTTGAACCATCTTCATGCTCCGCTGTAATTTTGAACTTATAAACTCCTTCTGCTGGCTTAAAAGAAGGCTCATACTTATTTTCTTCATCAAAATATACATGATAGTGGATATGAGGATTTAGTTGCCCTTCATAACGTTCTACAGGAACAAGGTGATTAGATAATTCCCAGGAAACTTCTCCATCTCTTACTACAGGAACATCAAAAGGAGTTACGTCAAATAAAATTTTGGTAACTTTACTAGTACCAGCATAATCAAATTCTGTATGAATATCTACGTTTGATTGAGGTAGAACAAATTGAGAGTTACCTAGTTCTATGCCAGTAAAGCGATCTGCATTGATGTTCTCTTCGAAAATAACAGAGTTGTCATCATCATTATTACATGAAATGACGAATAAACTTAGAAAAAATAATAGGGTTGCTTTAAATGTGTTTTTCATAATTAAAAGATTAGATTTAAAATTTTTGTAGTATCGAAAGCGATACATTTCTTCCAGGTTCTGGAACCTGTATTAGTCTGTAAAAACTAGTATGGTCAAATATTTTTTTATCGAGTACATTGTTTACTCTACACTGTATCTGTAGCGGGTGTTTTTGTGAGAACAAGTGCGTTTCTGTTTGAATACCAAAGTTTAGCAATGAAAACCCGTCTGTTGGCCTTTCGGGTGGAACAATATCATTTTGTTTAGCCGTAATCCTTAAATCAGAAAACACACTAGTTTTCTTAAAAAGCCACCATGAATTTAGAGTGTATTTGGCAGAGAATATTGTAGACAAAGGTGGGGAGAACGGAAGCGTAAAATTCTTCTTATCACCACTCAACTGTTTAGAATGTACATATTCTAAGGAAGCAGATAAAGAGAATACAGGACTTGGTGTATAAAGAGCGGTTAATTCACCACCATATCTAAAAACTTCACTTTGAGTATATTGGTACCTTTGTAAGGTCTCATAATAAGCAGGAGTTGGATTAAGATATATGTAGTTCTCAAAATAATTTACAAAAGGATTAAGTTGTATTTCAAAATTGTTGATAGTTGCGTTTAGTTCTCCATCAATTTGATATGAATTTTCGGGTTTTAGATCGATACTACCTTCTTCATATCGGTACATATGATAGTTTACTCCATCAGAGGCCAACTCACTAGCTAGAGGAATCCTAAAGCTTTTACCTAGATTTAGTTTATATGAGGAGTTCTTTTTGAGATGGCTGATACCTACAGATGCACTATAACTACCAAACTCTAAGTTAGTTTTATCAGAACGTTGTCTTCTTTCTTGAGTAATAGTTCCGTCACTATTTGTTATAGGAGAATCAAACCACTCATAATAAGGTTTTGTGTGTACAGTACCATAATCATAACGTAGTCCTCCTTCTAGGTAGAAACTATCAGTAATTTTATATTGATCATAAGCAAAAGCACCAATGGTAAGTCTATTGTATTCTGGGATCAAAAATCCCCACCCACCAATAGTATTGTTTTGGTATTCAGCATTAATTCCTAGTGCGATTTTATGAGTATCGAATGCATGAATATGGTCTTTTACATTAATACTATACGTGTTTTTTATAAACCGACGTTCTTTTGTAGAACTAGGTGTTGGCATATACCCATGAGGTACTGGTTCTGAATGTTCTTCTCTATGATTATTTTGATAACCTACCTCTAGAATAAGGGTATGATCTGGTAAAGTAATTTTAGAGTTATTTATAATTTTTAAGTGATTTACCTTGTGGTGTGGTAGATCAATATCTCTATTATTAGCATCATAATCTATTTGAGATGTTCTTACTTCTAGACCATGAGCATTCGCAAAAAAACCACTTTTAGCATTTACATTAGTAATGATAGTTTCAGATTGAAAATGATCAGATACATATCCTATAGAAGAACTGATATCATAATTTTGTCCAGCGGTATTGCGTAAGTAGTTTTTATGTAAATTAAAAACGTAGTTTTCATAATATATCTGATCTGTAGGGACTTTATAGTCTCCATAATTTTGATGTGTTATTCGAGCTTTATAATACCAGTTATCATATCGTTTTTTTATTCCAGCAGAGACTCCAAAAAGATCATTATTACTTCTACCAGTAAGATGAACCTCGCCAGAAAAAGAGTTCTTTGCAAGAAGTTTTCCTGATTTGATTGCTATAACCCCTGCGATAGCATCAGAGCCATAAAGTAGAGATGAAGCCCCTTTTGTAATCTCTAGTTCTTCTACATTGTATTGATCGATTTCTAGTCCGTGATCTGTTGCCCACTGTTGGGCTTCGTGTTTAATTCCGTTTTCTACAACCACAACTCGGTTAAACCCAAGGCCTCGAATTACAGGTTTGGATTGCCCTGATCCAATTGATATAGAGCTTACACCAGGGATTTTTTTGAGCGTTTGCATTAAGCTATTCTCTCTATTTTGTTCAAGAAAATCTTTTTTGACTTCTAATTTTGATAAAGAGCTTTTTTGACTTCTTTTTTGATTAGTATCTCCAGATACAATTACTTCTTCAAGTACAGATTGGTTAGGTTCTATAGCAATGATATTAGCCGCAAATAGAGGAATCTCTATTACTGTATGATATGGTTTGTAACCAATGTGTGTGATAGAAAGTGTATACTCTTGTGCTAGAAGGTTTTTAAAATAAAAATCCCCTTTGGTATTAGTGACTGTATGCTTATTATCAATGCTTATATGAGCTCCAACCAAAGGAGTATTTGTGCCTTTATCAATGACTTTTACTTTTACTGAATATAAATCTTGACTATATGCTGTTAAGCAAAACAGTAGACATATAATATGAATACTTTTTTGTGCCATAAAACTAAAATGATGGGGTAGAATTGAGTAGTTTTTATGTAATAAAAACTTCAATTCGGTTTAGTAATCTTTTTCAAAAAATGATGAATCTTAGAGAATAGAGAAGTTGATAGTAAAGCAAGTATTAAGATACGTCAACCAAATATATGGTGTTATAGTATATACGATATCATTAATTTATAAATGAAAATCGATATAAGTAAAAAAAAGCTGAAGTAATTATAATAAGATGACTTTAGACTATCATGTTATTGCAGGAGGAGCTCTTAAAGAAGCATTGCTAAGTAAGTAGCTATAAGAGAATAAAGTTTTGTATGCGATAGATTTATAGTGATAATACGTATTGTTCTTTATTCCTATTTCAAAACTATGATCAAGATATAATTTGGTAATTTGATGTTGTTGGCAGAGTAAGCAATCGCAGACATCATCAAAAAAAGAATCATTACCAGATATAGGAGCATTCTTAATACTTAATTCTGTTATTGATACAGCATTAGTATCAGCATGGCACTCAAAGAGGCTATGAAATGCAAAGTCAAGTTGCGATACTATAAATAGTAAAGCAAAAAATAAGGCAATATGTTTTTTATACTCCTTCAATGATTTTTAAGTACCAAATAATTATATAGTGAAAAAAAGGTGTCTTTTTTTAGGAGAAAACCATTTTAGAGCGCAAAAGTACAAATTTATTCAAAAAGCAACAGTGTTGCAATACTAATAATTTTATAAAATAGTTTGATGTATCTAGGGTAAACAAGAGGGATATCTACAATTTTTGATTTTGTAAAGCGTTTTTTTAAAAAGCTTTTATTTGAACCTTCTGTTTTTTGTTATTTAATGATTTGATTTTTAAAGAAGAATATATGATGTTGTTTTTTGTGATATGTTGTGTCTTTAAATAAAAAATGTGAATATCTATTGTATAGATCAGTAGTCAAAACTTTTTTTAAAATTTATATTTGCCATCCTTAAAAAAAAGATATGAGCGCAACTTGGTATGAGTGTAAAGTAAAGTATAGAAAATTAGATGATTCTGGAGCACAAAAAATGACAACAGAAGCTTATTTGGTAGATGCATTGTCCTATACTGAAGCCGAAACTAGAATTAACGAAGAAATGTCTTCATACATTAGTGAAGAGTTTAAAATCACTAATATAAAAATGGCAAATTTTGCAGAGATACATCCATTTGAAAATAGTGATCGTTGGTTTAAGACCAAAGTTTCTTTGATTGCATTTGATGAAGAAAGCGGTAAAGAAAGAAAATCAAATATGTATTTATTGGTACAGGCAAATGATATAAAAGAAGCTTTTGATAGCACAAATGCTATAATGAAAGATACTATGGGTGAATATTCTATTCCAGCAATCTCTGAATCTCTGATTATGGATGTTTTTCCATATTTTACAGGAGAAGAAGAGCAGTTAGAGAAATTTAGAGCGATACAATCTGAAACCCTGACTGATAGTGAAATTCCAAATGAGGCAGATGATCAAGTACATACTCAAGAGGTTGTAGTAGATGAGGTAGAAAATGAAGAGGTTCCTGAAGAAGTTGAGACTGAAAGTGATTTTGAAAACAAAGAATATATAGAAGAATCAGAAGGTGAAATTCCTTTATAAAAATTACAAATTTGTAATGTTACTATTCTAGTATTATAAAAAGTCATCTCTACAGAGATGGCTTTTTTTATTTAAAAAAATGTTATTTTATGAATAGCTGAATACTATTTTGTTCTATAGTGTTGTTATTGAGTGTAGTTATAAAAGATAAACGCTCTAGTTTATAATTGCTATTATTCGTATCTTTAATTCATGGATTTAGAAAAGATAAAAGTTGAAATAGGTAAGTTATCCATTGAAGATCAGGCTTTATTGGCGGCAGAACTTGAGAAATTGACTTTGAAAGGAAGTCCCGCAGTT
>NZ_PGUB01000068.1:0-26857 GCF_002924285.1 Aquimarina sp. I32.4
TGCATTTCTTGCTGTTGCACCAACATAAATAAGCATCTTAAATTCAAGATTTAAGATACAAAAAAGGAGCGAAAACATTGTCGTTTTCACTCCTCGTATTTTATCCTTTTAAAGGACTTTTTCAGTGCCCTCGGAATTCCCTCTCTCTTTTTTTTTAATCATTTAATAATCTCTATTGATAATGGATATGATGGTCGTTCTCCTTTGTTTACTTTTATTGCATTGATCACAGGAAATACAACACATAGTACTGCTATGATAGTTAATCCTATTGCCCCTAAGCCAAATATAAATGTTAACGGAACACAGATAATAGCATAAATAAACATACTTATCTGAAAATTCATAATTGATTTTCCGTGCTCATCCATTGCCATAACTCTTTCTCTTTGAGTTAACCATAGTATTAATGGCACTACAAATCCTCCAAATCCAGTAATAAGGTCTAATAATTGTGATAAATGGGTAACGACTAATAATGATCTGTCTTTTTTCATAATTTACATTTTTTGATTGATGATTGATGAATTGCTAAAAATATTAGCAATCACTACTTATATGACGTACACTCCCCTATTTTGTTACAATTTTACACATTAAATCATGTAATAAAAAACACTCTTATGAGTATAACATAAGAGTGTTTCCTAAAATATTAACTAAATTAATGTCTTTTTATCTATTTAATTTTAGTTTACAATTAATTTTTTTGTTGTAGATTCTTCTCCGTTATCAATTTTGATAAGATAAATACCTACCCCCAAAGACAAACTACGAGTTGATATCGTATTTATTCCTGGTTGAAGTTCTATTTTTCCTTTTTTACTTCCTAATATAGTATAGATTGTTGCAGTAACAGTTCCTTTTACTTGTGGATTTACATTCAAAGAAAAACTATCTTGAGTTGGATTTGGTGAGATTTTTAATCCTGATAAATCACTTTCATTATCTTTTCCTAATATAGGTGTAACAGACTCTAATTCAGCTATTAAATCTTCTGAAGTTGCAGATTGACCACATGATCCTTCATAAATTTTCACATTACTGAATATAGAAGAGTTTCCGCTACCCACATCATTATCATTAATAAAAACCAATCTATCCATAGCACCAGTATAAAAATTACCTACTGGTATTGTATATGTTTTGGTTCCTGACCCCGAATAATTATCATAATTACCTACTCCATAGTTCTGGGTACCATAAACCCTGAAATATCTTGATGGAGTCAATGCGTTATCATTTTCAAAACCAACTGCATGTATTTCTCCTTGAGAAGAACTACTGAACTGAAATTCTATTACTGTATTAGCAGTTACATTATAATTCATAGAGATATATTTCCATGTATTATTTTGCAATGATAAGGAGTTTCCACCGCTTTGTACAGAAAAATCACCTGTTCCATCTTGATTTGAAAAAGGTGTAATCTGGAAATCATTAAAATCGATTATTGTACATGGAGGTGGTGGTGGTGGGTTTCCATCTAACCCCATAGCATCCCAAAATGCAGGTATTGTTGCTCGTCCTCCATAATTAGCCCCCCCTGAACCAGAGCAACCTCCGTAAGCATGAACTCCTACAGCATTTCCTGTAGCTGTATCAATAATTGGACTTCCTGAATTACCTCCTGTAGTATCTGTTATATATCTAACAAATGTATTATCTACTGATGATAATGGCCCTGTATGAATCTGTTGAGTTTGGTTATCTATACCTGTATCAGTACCATATCCAGTAATGGTTATATTATTCCCAGGGGCACTTTGTACTACATTAAATGATTTGCCTTGTGCTTGTATTGGTGTTTGCCCTGTTTGTGAGTTTGCACTTGCAGTAAATACTGCCCAATCATTGGCTGGACTAGCACTACTTGAATATGGTGTGACAAAATTACCTATTGGATATTGATCTTCTGGCCCTGGATGTACAATGGTTCTGTCTGGGTTAGATTTGGGCACATTAAACTCTATTAATTGTGCTCTACTACGGGCACAATGTCCTGCAGTTACCAATCTACCATTGGTTATGATCCAACCTGTACAACCAATAGGCACTATTCGTCCAATAGCATTATCAGCAGAATCAACTCTGTCGTCTGTTGATCCGCATTGAGTTTTTGATCCTTGATGTTTTTCTCCGACTCCTAGCTCCTTGATACCAATACCAATGGAACTTTCTCCTGATGCTATTATTAATTTCAGAATAACTTCATCTCCGTTAAAATAGGCTGTTGTATTTTTCCAATCTTTTATTGTTTTGGAATTTAATGTTTGCGTAGCTCCGTCTAATACAGATGTAATAGTCAATGTACTTTTATTCCCTAAGTTTACATCTTTTAGAAATAATCGTAACCAAGTAGCTCCTTTTTCTGATATAGTTCGCGTAATAACCTGTGAACTATTTTTACCTTGACCACTATCTGATCGTATTTGTATATCATACTCTGTATAGTGCCTTGGTAGCTCATCCTGAGCAAAACCAGTATAAGAGATGAATAAAAATGCCAAGCATATAAGTACATACTTTTGTGATATGGGATATCGGCAATTAACTTGAGTGATGTTTGTGTGTGTGTAATTCATAAGAATAAGAATAATTTTTATTGATTTGACATTAAATTTAGTTACTATTTAAAGTACACTGTAATAATATGATTCATCATACTACTACAACTCAACCAATTGACTTTTTTTTTAAAACTTTAACCAGTTACAATCAATAAATTTTCCTATTCTTTTTTAAGGAATAAATTAACTACAATCGTTAAAATATTCCTCATCTTCCTCTCACAAGATATAAAATAAAAATAACTCATCAAAAATGTTAACCAAAATTTATAATATCTGTATTAATGTCTATTTTTGCTTTTTGATATTTTAACGTATGATTATTCAAGATACCATAGTAGCTTTGGCAACACCCTCAGGAGCCGGTGCAATAGCCGTTATCCGTGTTTCAGGAAAAGATGCAGTTACTATTTGTTCTCCGTTATTCAAGTCTATTAAAGGCAAAAAATTACTAGATCAAAAAAGTCATACGATACATTTAGGTCATATCATAGATGGAGAACGTGTATTGGATGAGGTGCTGATTTCTGTTTTTAAAGGTACTAGCTCTTATACTGGTGAGCCCACTATAGAAATTTCTTGTCATGGCTCTACATATATTCAACAAGAAATTATTCAATTGCTACTACGCAGCGGTTGTAGAGCTGCAAATGCTGGGGAATTTACGCTTAGAGCATTTATAAATGCTAAACTAGATTTATCACAAGCAGAAGCTGTTGCTGATTTGATATCTTCTGACTCTGAGGCTTCTCACCAAATTGCCATGCAACAAATGAGGGGTGGGTTTAGTAATGAAATTAAAATGCTTAGAGAGGAACTCTTAAATTTTGCTTCTCTCATAGAATTAGAACTGGATTTTGCAGAAGAGGATGTGGAGTTTGCAGATCGTACTCAATTTAAGGATCTTATTGCTAGAATTACTAAAGTATTAAAACGTCTTATTGATTCTTTTGCTGTAGGAAACGTAATAAAAAATGGAATTCCTGTTGCAATTGTAGGAGAACCTAATGTTGGTAAATCTACATTACTTAATGCATTACTCAATGAGGAACGCGCTATTGTATCTGATATCGCTGGTACTACAAGAGATACTATAGAGGATGAAATCATTATTGGAGGAATCGGATTTCGATTTATTGATACTGCAGGAATCCGAGAAACCAAAGATGTAGTAGAAAGTATCGGAATACAAAAGACTTTTGAAAAGATTGAACAGGCACAAGTAGTTATCTATTTGGTTGATGGCTCTTTATTAACTGACGAAAGTATACATGAACTAAAAACTGAAATAGGAAAAATCACAAATAAACACCCTCAAAAACCATTGATTATTGTTGCTAACAAAGTTGATAAGCTCAATGATAATCAAACTTCTACTCTGAAATCTGAAATAGAGAGAATTCACTTACTTTCTGCTAAACACAATACTGGTGTTGAGGAGCTACAAAACAAACTTCTGGAATTTGTAAATACAGGTGCTTTACGCAATAATGAAACCATTGTCACAAATTCTCGTCATTATGATGCACTATTAAAAGCCTTAGAAGAAATCCAAAAAGTACAATATGGTCTAGACACAGGACTTTCAGGAGATCTTATGGCGATAGATATTCGTCAGGCTTTATACCATTTTGGTGAGATCACAGGAGAAATTACAAGCGATGATTTACTGGGTAATATCTTTGCTAATTTTTGTATCGGGAAATAGGTTTTCTTGCCTTTTTAGTATACTTTATAGTTTTCTTTGTTTGATGTTTCATCAACAACCATAATTATTTTCATTGGTATTTGCTTTTAATTGGTCTTTCTTTTGTTTTATTACTACCAAATTTTAGGCTTTTTTCTTAATTTCTGGTTAAATAAAAAATGGGCTTGATTACTAAGATTAAAGATTGTTAAAATCTTATTTAGTAAATAAATAGCTTACACAAAATAATTAGATAGTTGTTATTATATATAACAACTATCTAATTATTTAATTCTTCATGGATATTAATCGGTAAGAAATTATGTCGTTGTGAATTATCCTCTCCGTTAGATGCTCCATATAATTCTCTAAAGAAACCTACTGCTCCAACAGAATAGTTGATCTTTTCTATCCATTTGTTAAAATAACTTTCTTTTCTATCGTTGGTTACATATTCAAACACCTTGCCTTTTAGTTTCTCTAAACCAGCATCTGTAAATACTGGACGAGTTGGAAACATCTTGAGTTCACTTTCTTTGATTTCAAGTTCAGATTGTATCCACTTTATATCGGCTTTATATTGTTCTAGCAGCTTATCTTCAAGAGAATGATATATCTCTTCTTCAAATACAATTCTTAGTGTACTTCTCGTATCGATCATATCATCTATCTTAAAAGTAAGCCTACCTGTACTTCCTAAATGAAACTGACCGTCATTATTACTTGATTCTATAACTACTGTATATGGTATCCCATTGAGACTCTTAACAGAAAATTCTTTTTTACCAATAGCTCTAAGTGCTATTTGGTCATTTTGTGCATTTCCTTGAATAAAAAAACACGAAACTATCAGTGTAAGTACTACTCTACTCACACTAAAAATACTTACTCCACGCATAATAATATAGGTTATAATTTGGACTACAAAGTTAAGATTTCAAACTCGATTTTCAAAACTCTATTACTACTAGATTTTTATTATGAAATATTCAATAATAGAAACATTGAATAATCTAGGGTTTATAAGCTATTTTGATCTATCCATTTTATCTTATTATAATGCAAATATTTACAATGTATATTCAATTCCTAGATTAAAAACTGATGCTTTCATAGAATCACCTCTTTCAGTTAAACCAAATAAAAATCTACTATTAAGTCCCAAATTATTAGATAATTTATAACCTGCTCCTATTAGTAATTCAAAATCAAGTTTATTATAATCAGATAAAAAATATATCGTTGTGTTATTGACTCCAAATTCTTCAAAAGGGTTTTCTTTAATGTTTTCTTTGATATTAATTATATAGCCAAATTGTGGTCCTGCTTCCATATAAAAATTCTCAGTAAAAAAATATTGCATCGCAATAGGAGCTATGATTATTGATTCATCAATATTTGCTTCAAAGTCCCCTGCTATAGGTATCTCATTAGGCCCTCCTCTTAGCTCAATCCCTTCTGTCAAAATTTTAGCCCCTTGTAATGCAAAAAGCACTTCTGGTTGAATTTTTATTTTTTCATTAACCTTTATACCTACAAACCCTCCAAAATAAAAACCTATTTTTCTTTTAAATTCTGAAGGATCCATTCCTGTACTAGTCAAATCCACAGTATATTTTGCATAGTTCCCCCCTCCTTTTATTCCGAATTTAAAATTCGTTTCTTGAGCATTAAGTGATATAAATAATAACATACATGCCGAAACTATCAATAGACTTCTTTTTTTCATTCTTAATTGTTGTTTCTTTGTGTATGTCTTAATAATTAGAAATGTTACCAGAAATAGTATCTAACATAAGTACTTTTTTTCTATACAATAACACACAAACACATAACATTCATTATTACAACAATTTACTTATTACCATATCATACCTTGTATCCATACAAACACTAATATCTGTTGTCATAAATTTACCATTATAAAATAGACTAAAAATAGTTGCTGGACTTGGAGCAGATCTAGCCTCTTCTATCGTTTCTATTTTAATTATTTTTAATGGAAGTTTTCTATTTTTTGCAGTTTCAATCAAAGAGTTTTTTGCATGAAACTCTGCAAAAGGACAACGATTAGAATAATAAACAACAATTCCTTTTTTCTCAGCACATTCTCCACTTTTTACAGATTCATTAAATTTAGGTAATTCAGCTTTTGAATTTATTTTCTTTACCAATAAGCTAAATCCACTAGAAATTCTCTCCACTTCTTCAAATTCTTGTTTTAAAAACCATTTTGTATCACTCATAAAATGAAATTTCTTGGTTCCTACTACTGTTACCAAACCATCTTTTCCTTGGTTTTTGGCATCATCAATAGCTGTTTTCAAAAGTTCTTTTCCGTATCCATTCTTTTTATACTTTCCTGAAACCCAAAAACAATTAATGTTCAAATAATTCGGTGCTGTTATCGGAATCCAGGCATTCTCTGCTGGCCCATATTCTATAAAGACTTTTGCTCTTTCATCAATCCTTTTAAAAACATACCCATTATCAAACTCTTTTGTCAACCAGTCTTTTTTTGCTTGATAACTATCAGAGCATTTCTTATCAGATATTGCGCAACAGATATGTTCGTCTGATATATTTTCTTTATTTAACTGTATTAAATCTCCCATTTTGCATTATTATGAAGCTTAAGTTAAGGCTATTTTTATTTGCGCTGCAAATAATATTTCTAATTCTGAGGTTTTATTTAGACTGGCAGTATACCATGTTCGCATACCTCTAGTAGATTTAAAAGGTACAGCCTTCAATTGCGCATCCTGTAAAAAAGGGTCAAGAGCCCATTTTGCCATAATTGTAATCCCCAAATTAGCTCGAACTAATTGAATAATAGCTTCTGTAAGTTGTACTTTCTGAATTGATTTTACAGTTTCTTTATTATTCTGTAAAATATGAGTAAGTACATAATTTTTTTCTTCTGGTAAATCATAAAGAATCAAATTTTGTTCTATCAGATCAGGTAAATCAATAATCCTATGGTGAGCTAAGTTATTTTCTCTTGCAATTAATACCATCATTTCATCTTGTATTACAGGTTGAAAATGAATAGATGGGTGACTACTCATGGTACTCACAATAGCTAAATCTATTTTACCTTCTAGTAAATACTTAAGAGGTTCTTTAGTCGCTTCTATTACAATATCTATAGCTATATTCTCATTCTCTTTCCTAAATCCTTCAACTACTTTTGACAACCAATGATACGTCGTATAACATTCTGTAGTTATGCGAATTGATCTCTTTTTTCCATTTTTAACCTCCTCAATTTGGTTATTAAGTTGAATAAAAGATACCAATATCTTTTCTGATGTATTAAAAAGTATTTGCCCTGTCTCTGTGAGTACAAGTTTTTTATTTATTCTATTGAAAACCTTAAGACCTAATTCTTCTTCTAATTTTTTTAACTGATGACTCAATGCTGGTTGAGAAAGAAATAGTTTTTCAGATGCCCTAGTTATAGAACCTTCTTTTACTATAACATTTACCAGTTTTAGGTTCTTAAGAGATATATTCATTTATTTTATGATTATAATAAAAACAATTCATTTTCTTTATATATCAAATGTATTTAAATTTGCTCAATAAATACTTAAATAACACATTAAAAAAGCTATGTCTATAAATAACCCACTCTTTAAATCAACCTATCATGAAGTATTAGGAAGTAAAATGCATGTTCTTTCTAATGAAAAAGGAAAAGGAGATCCTATTCTTTTTCTTCATGGCAATCCTTCTAATAGTTATCTATGGAGAAATATTGCCCCTAAAATCCTAGAAACAGGACATTCTATCTATATTCCTGACTTAATAGGAATGGGAAAATCTGATAAACCTACAATTGATTATACCTACCTAGAGCAATATGCTTACTTAGAAACTCTTATTAAACAATTAGATCTTAAGAACATCATCTTGGTTATGCATGATTGGGGTTCTGGTCTAGGGTTTAATTACTTTGCAAATCATCCCGAGAATGTAAAAGGAATTGCTTTTATGGAAGGAATTATACAGGATATTGGTTCTTACTTTGATAAAAATACGCTTGATTTTTTTAAACAATTACGAGGGGAAAATGGGTGGAAAATGATTGCTGAAGATAATATTTTCTTAAATGATGTTCTGCCAACATGGGTAGTTCGTGATTTTACCAAGGATGAATTAGAAGCATACAAAAGCCCTTTTAAAACAGTAAATAGTCGAAAACCTATTTGGAAATTCGTATCTCAAGTGCCTTTAAACGGTAAACCAGAATTAACATCATTTATTGTTAAAAACTATAGAGAGAAACTACAGCAATCAACTATCCCTAAGTTATTTTTCTATGCAGAACCAGGAGCCTTTATGCCAGAACCTGTTAGAAATTGGATTATAGAGAATATCCCTAATATAGAGGCTGTAAATATTGGTTCAGGAACACATTTTATTCAAGAAGACAATCCAGAATTAATTAGCTCAAAATTAAAAGAATGGATATTAAAACTCTACGTATAAAAACCTTTATATAATTTAGATGAAAAAAATGGCATCACTCAAAAAAGTGATGCCACAAATAGAAGTCTTATAATTTATTAAATGACCCCAATACATTGACTATTACAAATACTTCTATTTGGCTAAAACAAATTGATTGATTGATTTGACCTCCTCTGCATTTTTTATTTTATTATTTTTTTAAAGATTATACATTTTTTGCTGAGTTTATAGAAATTTATCTGCTTTGATATTTTTATCACGTTTTTTTCTAGAGATTGACCTTACCTTTCCTCCAAAACGATAGGAAGCTCCTATAAAGAGTTGTTGCGTATCTCGTAAAAATTCTCCTTCCTGAAAAACCGTTCTATAGGTCTCAAAAGCAAATCGTTGTGTTCCAAACACATCATTTACATTGATACTTAAACTCCCTTTACCTTTAGCAAAATTATAACGTACCCCTGCATTCATATAATAATTTGGTTTGAGTGCATATTGTAGGATTTCTTGCCTGCCACTATAAAATCCAAATAATGATGCTCTTACATTTTTACTGATTTTAAAACTATTAGTCAGCTTTATATTGGCAAGTGTATTCTGAACAGATACCTCTGTACCGTCTATGATTCCTTGTTGTTGCCTAGAGTACAGCTCTAGATTCGAATTAAAACGCCACCAATTGGTAATTTCAAAATTCACACCTAACTCTACACCATATGCATCATTACTCTCAAAATTATCATAGCTCAATCGTAACAAATTAGGATCCTCCTGATCAAAAATTCCAATTCTATTGATTTCATCCTCAATCTTTCTATAAAACCCACTCAAGCTAATTGAATTTTTAGCAAAACGATAGAGATAATTAATTTCTAATGCATTACTAAACTGAGGGGTTAATTGTAAGTTACCTGTTGCTATTATTTGAGGGGTGGTAGCTTGTCTAATCGGATTAATCTGGTTAAAAGATGGACGCTCTATCCTCCTACCGTAACTTAGTTGATATTGATGTGGGCTTTCTGCATTGGCTTTGTATTCAATAAATACAGACGGAAATACATTAAATAATTTTTGATCAAAATTCGTTATATCCATAGTTTCTTGATCAAAAGAAGCATTGACCAAATAATACTCAAACCTTGATCCTAGGTTAAATTTAAATTTACCAACAGATGATCCCCACATAAAGTAAGAAGAGAAAATATCTCGATCATAGTTTAATACAGAGTTTAATAAATTGGGATTAGAAACACTATATGTATTATCGATAGCATTCATACGAGTTTCTACTCCTAATTCAATTTTTGAATTACTGGAAACAGGAAGACTATAATCAATATTGAGGGTTAAAACAGTTCGTTGATCATCTACATTTTCATTATAAGAAGGAATTTGAGTGTTCCCTGAAAAATTAAAACTGTTAGCTACCTCGCCATCATAATTATTATAATCTGCCTCTAGTTCCAAAAAGTGTGAGTCTTTATCAAACAACCACTTATAATCCAAATTATATATCTGTGTATGATTATTTCGTTTTAAGAGATCATTTAGTCCAAAATTTTCGCTTTCATTTTGTTTAAATACAACTTGCTTATCTCCATCAAATTGAGCATTGTAAAAATTCTGATTTGTAAATAACGAAAGTGTATGCGTATCAGATAAATAAAAATCTGCGCCCAGTTTTATATTATTAGACTTTCTATTATTGATATTTCTGGTCGTCTGATTAGAATTAAGATCAAACCTGTTCACACGACCATCAGTGATCTGATCTCCAAACCTGTTTGCATATTCTACATAAAAATTGGTTGTTCCTGGTTTAAAATTAAACGAAAAACTGTTGTTATACCGTTCTCTTTGTGCAATGATAGCACTTGAGTTTACCCCTAGATTCCATCCTGTCTTGATTGATTTTTTTAATACTACATTGATAATTCCGTTTAGGCCATCTGGGTTATATTTTGCAGAAGGATTCGTGATCAGTTCTATTTTTTTAATAGTATTAGATGGTATTTGTTGAAGAATATCTCCTGAGTTTTCGAGATTGCTTAATTTACCATCAATAAGAATTCTAACATTTTCGCTTCCGCGGAAGGTAACATTACCATCTGAATTGATATTTACAGAGGGTAGATTATTCATTAAATCAATCGCTGAAGGCCCTTGTGAAATCAAATCTTTTCCCACATTTACAATTTTTCTATCTATCCGTTGTTCTATAGTTGATTTTTGAGCGGTAACTAGTACCCCCTCTAGCATTTCTACATTCTCTTCAAGATATATTGTCAAATCCTTTACAGATACTCCTGATTTCAATTCAATACTATGTTGCTGAGATTTATACCCTATAAATTCTATCTCTATAGTATAAGTTTGCGGTGCAAGATCTGTAAGTATAAACTGCCCAGAATCTTCTGTAATCGTTCCCATCACAATAGTTCCTTTATCATCTTTTACTACTACACTAGAAAATGCAAGTGGTTCTTGTAAGTTTTTATCCAAGATAGTTCCAGAAATAGTGCCTGTGTTTTGTGCAACCACAATAGAACTACAAAGAAATGAGACTAATAAGATCAAATATTTCATATAACAGTTTTTATCATTTTGATCAAATGTATAGGTTAGAAATATCCAAAAAATAGAAAGTAGACGTTCAGTACTTTTATGCATATCAATATGCAGATTACCATGCTATTTTAATTAATTCTGTGGTTAATATGTATTCATATGCGCAAATTGCTTCTTTGTCATCGATACAATCTTATTTTGATAAATATTGCTATCTTAGAATATCCAGTTATTTTTATACCAATGAAAAAACTCAATCTTCGTAATAATCTATGGTGGCATTTGGCATTTTGGTGTTGTGTCCTAGTATTCTCTATAGCTAGTGCCAATTGGTACTATTCAACTTTTACAGAACTTATTGAGGTATATACCTTTAAGGTTTTATTACAAATGCTTTTTGCTTATACTATGAGTTGGTTATTGCTTCCTAAAATTTTAAACAAAAAAGGAAGTACTGTATTTGCGATTTCTCTACTGGCATTATTTGCAATTATTCATGCCTTATGTACTTCTTATCTTGTATATTATTTGGTTCCTAATTACTCAACAACCTATACAACCTATTTACAACGGTTTGAGTCTACCAGTTTTCAAAGTATCTATTTCAATTTTAATCATTTTTTTTCTACATCTTTATACTATGCCTACCCTTGTGTAATTCTGGTAGCTATTTCATTTTATATAGAGAAACAAAAACTTCTTGAACTACATGAAAAAAAACGAGAAGCAGAATTGAATGCGTTAAAAAATCAATTAAACCCACATTTTTTATTTAATACATTAAATAGTTTATATCTACTTGCTCTAAAAAAGTCTGAAAAGACAATCAAAGTCATAGAAAATTTATCTCACATTTTAGATTATATGCTGTATCGTTGTGATAAGAAATATGTTCTTTTGAGAGATGAACTAACCCTCATAAATAAATATCTGGAACTAGAACAGATACGGTACGGCAAAAGAGTTAACGTGATTTTTGATGAATCTATCACAGGAGCAGAAAAAATTGCCCCTCTACTGTTATTGACATTTGTAGAAAATGCTTTTAAACATGGAGTATCTGAGGAGATTAATATGGCTACTATTCAAATAAAAGTAGCAAATACTGGTGATCAATTATATTTTGAATTAAAAAATTCTAAACCTCCCAAAAAGAATGTAACCTCAGAACGCAAGGCTTTGGGGCTTCTTAATGTAAGAAAACAACTCGAGCTTCTCTACCCAAAAACACATGAGTTAAAAGTTACTAATACAGAAAATACATACAAAACACAACTTCAAATATGTCTGTAACCTACAATTGTTTAATAGTTGATGATGAACCTTTGGCTGTTGAACTTATAGAAGAATATGTATCTAGAATCCCTAATCTTACAGCTGTAGGAAGTTGTAGTAATGCCTTAGAGGCTTCTACATGGCTTTCTCAAGAACATATTGACCTGCTATTTCTAGATATTAATATGCCTGTAATAAAAGGGACTGATTTTTTCAAAAGTTTAGTAAAAAAACCTAAAGTCATATTCACAACGGCATATCGAGAATATGCGCTAGAAGGTTTTGAGGTAAATGCATTGGATTATTTATTGAAACCTATCATTTTTGATCGTTTCTTTATGGCAATCCAGAAATTTCTAAATGAGATGAACAAAGGCTCGAAAATAGAAAATACTGAAAAAATAGAACAACAAGCTTCTTCAATATTCATAACGCAGGGACATAAAAAAATTAAACTAGTTCTAGATGATGTGTATTATATAGAAAGCTTCAAAGATTATGTAACATTTCATACGCGAACAGGATCCATTAAAACCAAAGAAAACATTGGCGTAATGCAAAAAAGACTAGGTGCTCAATTCTTAAGGATACATCGTTCCTATCTTGTACATGTTCCTTACATTAATGCATTTACCAAACAAGATATTGAAGTGAATGAAAGAGAACTTCCTATAGGATCAAGTTATAGAAATGGAGTCTTACAATTTTTAAACACATTACATCCTTTATAAATATAAGCTCTCAAAAAAATGTTCTTTTAATCAGTAAAATTTAGGTTATCACAAACCCAAAAGCTGATATTGATATATTTCTCTTATTCAAAGTTAAAAGTTTCTTTTATAGTTTTTGAAGAGAGTAAATCCTTAATAGACTGTAACATAATAGGGCTTTGTACAAATGGATGTTCTTGATATAACTTTTGATATTCAGAAGTTATTTCTTCTTTATATGTTTCTATTTTTTTATCTATTACCTTATTGATACTAGTAATCGTTTTCTTCTGAAAATGTAGGTTTACTGGGTCAACAAATCCCATTTTTATAAAACCCGCAGTTTTTCTAGCACAACGACAAGGGTTCTTTTTATTGATAAGTCCGCATTTATTATTCATAAAATTATACAATTGTTTTTTTGTTCTATGCAATTTGACTCTAAAATTTTCTTTAGAAACCTCCATTATTTCACTACCAATCGAGTCTGCAAACTCAAACAATTCTCCAATTATATATATCATTCGTTGTTCTCTATCAAGGCATAACAGCATTCCTTTCATACAACTTATTTTTGCTTCCTTTACCAATAATTTATTTTCAACTTCAAAAGAGTAATTAGAAAGAGGTTCATTTGGTAATTGGTCAAGTCCTTGTCCAAATTCATCAAATGATAATGAATTAGTTTCATATTTACCTCTTTTCGTGTTCAAAAAATGATTTTTCACAATACGATATACCCATGTTTTAAAATTACTTTTTTGCTGAAATGAAGCTAGTTTTGTAACTACTTTTATTAACACCTCTTGTGTTAAATCTGCGGCTTCCTCGCTATCACCAGTAAATGTCAAGGCAACGTTATAAATCCAATCCTGATGCTTTTTAATCAGGTTTTCTAGTGCAATTTTATCACCAGCAAGAGATTTTTCTATCAAAATAGTGTCAGACACTGTTATATCAAATGATGTACTACGCATTTTGTGTTTTATGAATTATAAAATTTTGCCCTTGTAGATACAAGGACAAAATTTTAATACGATTATACTATTATTTATTCATTAAAAATTGACCATGAGGATTATCAAAAATCATAAGCCATTTTCCATCTTCTTGTTTTCTTAGCACTGCAATAGATAATCCATTCTGTTTAATTTCTATTCCATCAGGTGTTTTTGCAGTCATTTCCCATGGTGCAATATGAGTTGCTATAGTTCCTGTAATAAAAACTTCATGTCCACTATAGGTAAAAATAGGATTTATCATAGCCATTTCCTTAAACATTTCTCTCAAAACTTTAGGATCAGATATTGGTGTTTCTGGTTCAAATACTACGACAGCATCTTGCTCATAACTGGCCATGACTCTATCAATATCTTTGTTTTGAAAAGCTTCTGTCATTTTTTCTATAGCTGTTAATACATTTTTTTGTTCTGTTGTCATCTTTTTTTCTTTTTTAGTTTGAGCGTTACTATTAATTGGTATTGAAATCACACAAAATAGCATGACTATCAATAATTTTGAATGTGTTTTGTACATCATAAACTTTTTGTTTTTGTTTGGTTTACGATTTAGACACAACACATAGATGACTGTTACAGTAAATGTATTTTTTTTTTGAAATGTTGAAGAATTTCTTCTATTATCCTATCTATTCAAGGTAGATAAATCAACTTTTGAGTATATTTTTAGTAGCTATCTATTAATTTCCTCAATGGTTCTAAAAGTTAAGTTCACTCTGGGAGTATGTATTAATTTTGTTTGTGGTAATCGATGTAACCAATTTGTTTGGGTAGTTCCTTTCATTACCAGTAGGCTACCGTGTTCCAGCATCAGTTCAACTTTCTCTTTGGTTATTTTATGCTTAAAGGCAAATTTTCGTTCTGCTCCAAAGCTCAAAGACGCTATAGCTCCGTTTTTTTTCAAATCTTTTTCAGCATCACTATGCCAAGCCATGCCTTCGCTCCCATTGTGATATAGGTTTAACAAGCAAGAATTAAATGTTTCACCCGTTTTTTGTTCTACTTTTGTTTTTAACTCTAATAGCTCCGCTGTCCAGGGTAAAGCTAGTTTTGTAGTTTTGGAGTACGTATACTCAAAAGGTTTTTCGCCATACCAAGCTACTTTGCGTTTGGTAAGTATCTTTTTCCCAAAAATTATTGCCTCATCATTGCGCCACTCGATAGTATTTAATAAGGATTCTAGATATTGATTTGCTTCCGTTTGATTAAGTAACGTACCATAATAATATACTTCTCCTTCTTTTGGGAGCCAATTTTTTGTGGCATCCACTTCTATATTAAACAGCTTCATTTTTCCATTTTTTATATTCCTTATTCATACAATGACCACACGGACGAAAATTATTCTGTAAAGCTTCCTTTTCACTAGAAAAGAACACTCGGTTTTTACGTTTCATTCGTTTACCAGATTTACAGCCTAACTTACCATAAATCTTTAAGTTCTTATTACCTCCCAAAAGAATTTCTTTCCTCTTAATTTTAATACGTAAATCACGATCCAAAATAACATTATGCGCTATCATACCCTAGCTAATTGCATCATGAAAAATTATGCCTACTGTATGTCTTGTACCACGATGTAATTCACTTACACCATGTTTCATATGTGTTCTATAATATCCTTTCTTTCCTTTTACAGGTCTAAAATTAGTTGTAAAAATAAGCATATCTCCTCTTTTAGGTTGTAGTACTATCGCTTTAGATTGCGCTCTTGGTGTTTGTTGCATAAGCACAAATTCACCCCCATCAAAATCAACACTTGGCTCGTTTAAAAATAATACCGCTTGAAGCGGAAAATACACCTCTCCATATAAATCTTGATGCAAGGTATTGTACCCTCCTTTACCATACTTCAAAATTAATGGAGTTGGTTTTAATTGATTGGCACCATGACATTGTTTCTGTAATTCATACAATGAGTCTGGAAATTTTTTTTCTATTTTTAAAACTTTCATCCATAAATTGGCTATTGGTGCTAATTTTGGATATATCTGCTCTCTAAGGGTTTGAATTATTTCTGGCAATGGGTAGTCAAAATACTTGTATTCTCCCAGACCAAAACGATAACGCTCCATGGTTACCGTTTTTCTATATGCCATAGGTTCGTCATACATATTGAGTAATGCCTTACATTGCTTTTCTGATATTAATTTTGGGATAATGGCATATCCTTTTTTATTCATATTCAAAGCAATATCATCCCAATCAATAGCTTTAATTTTTGTAATTAACCTCTCCATTTACCCATTGGTTTTTGCAGCTTCCCAACCAATTATTGCTGATTTTCTAGTGCTTCCCCACATATATCCTCCAATATTTCCTGTAGATTGAATGACTCTATGGCAAGGAATCAAAAATGCCACTGGATTACTACCTATTGCTGTTCCTATGGCTCTTGATGCGTTGGGGTTATCTATTTCTTTTGCTATTGCCCCATATGTTGATAGCTTACCCATTGGAATTTTTAACAAGGTTTCCCATACTTTTAACTGAAATGGTGTTCCTTGTAAGTGCAATTTTATCTGATTGAGTCTACTCCAATCGTTTTGAAATATGAACAGTGCATTTTGTTGTGTAGTATCTACAACCTGATTGTAGTTGGCATTTGGGAATCTACCTTTCATTTTTATTAGGGCTTCCTTCTTATCTTCAAAAAATTCTATATGGCAGATTCCTTTTTTGGTAGATGCTACAATAATATTTCCAAACGGGCTTTCGGCAAAACTGTAATTTATAAAAAGGTTCTCTCCTCCGTTTTTATATTCTCCAGGAGTCATTCCTTCAATATTAATAAATAAATCATGCAAACGACTTGTACCCGATAAACCTGTTTGATGTGCTGTATCAAATAATGTAGCTTGTTTCTCTTTTAGTAATTGTTTGGCATAATTGATACTTAAATACTGCATAAACTTTTTAGGACTTACGCCTGCCCAATCGGTAAAAAGACGTTGAAAATGATATGGGCTTATATGTACACTATCTGCAATCGTGTTTAAAGAAGGTTGCTCTTTAAAATTTTCTTTGATATACGTTATAGCTTCTGCTATTCGATTGTAATTAACATGCTCTTGATCTGTCATTTTATTATATTTTATGATACAAAAGTATGTAGGTTCTGAAGGTCATAAAACCCGATTCTTGCTACATTTAATTTTTGATAGAAAAAGGTTTCTTACTTGATCTTATGTATAAAATATGATCTATTTTATACTAATGTTTGGCTCATAAACAAAGATACTAGAAAAGAGCTGAATTATTTATTCAGCTCTTTTCTAGTATCTCATACCCTCAATTGCATTTTCTTAAATAGCTTTTACGGGTACATAAAACTCAACTTTGAATATTTCTCCTTTTGGTTGCTCTGGATACAATTCAAAATATGGTTTATCATCGGGAACATAATTATTAGTAGGAAACCACTGCCCATAAATCCAGTCCCATGCTTTTGGAAAATCCTGTGCAGACATCTCAAACTGACAAACGACATACTTTCCTTCTTCAATATTCATTTTTCCTATAATACCGTCTGTTTCTGTCTCCTTAGGGATTGTTACACATAAACTCATTCTTTGTGTATCATTAAGAGTTACTTTTGGGTTATCATGGTAAACGATCAAGTATTTAAAATCCTCATTACTCATCAATTCTTTTGATGCTGCCCAAGCAAAGAGCTCTCCTCTATGTTTTTGATACAATTCATTATTTCCTTTATAAGGGCCTAAACTTCTATTATAAGCCACCGTCATTTTAGAAAGTGTTCTTACTTCAACATTTTTAATAATCTTCATAGTACTTGTCCATTTTATTGTTTTAGATTCTGGACAAAAGTATGGGTCGATCTTATCTTTCTTATGTCGAATATTGCTATTCGTTTGACTATTATTGCTTTTTTGAATGGCTTCTTTTTTATAGGAAGATGCTGTAGTATTGAAATGTTTTTTAAAACTTCTAGAAAAAATAGAAAGATCAGAGAAACCACATTGATAGGCTATCTCTGATAAACTTTTATGTGGTTGAGATATAATGAGTGATGCTGATTTTTCTAAACGAAGTCTTACTATATATTGAAAAGGGGATTCTCCTACAATAGCAATAAATATTCTTCGAAAATGAAATTTTGAGAAACTGGCTATCAACGATAGTTCTTCTAGTGAAAAAGATTTCTCTAAATTCTTATCGATATAATCCAATACCTTGTTCGTATTTCTTATATAATGATTCTGTTTTGCTTGCACAGTTTCTAATTATAAAAATCACTCTTTTTTGAATATCAAATGTACCATATAAAAGAATACTTTATTTTGATTTTAACACAGAACAAGTTTATTTCCCTACCACTACTAAATCAATCTATTTAGTATAACCCAACAAAAATCATCACTATCAATTTCTAAAAATATAGCCAAAATCTACAAATCATAAAAATTACCTATTACAGTAGCTTTTATCTATAAAATCATATTACAATCTTTAATAACTGCACGGATTACAAATCCGCGCTATCAGGGTTATTCATCTACATAATTATTTATCCAAGATTTTGGGACTTTTACCTCTATCAAATATGGATCATAAGTTCCAGTAACTGCATATTCTTTTGCTATACTTTTTCTCCAAAGTAAATACTTTTACCCCTTCCATATGTTTAGTACTGTCAAATCCATTTTCTAAAAACAAAACAACCATATTCTCTATAAACATAATTATTTTATACTATTTCTTTCTCTGGTTTACCGTTTTTTATTATTATTAATTACAGATTGATGAGAAACAGATTTTATTAAACACAATTGCAAGGATTTAAAGTACAAATCTGGGCTATCTGTAATCTCTTAAAGTCTATATAGAATCTACTATTCGTTTTCTGACGCAATATTAATGTATAGGAGTACCGTATTTTGAAACTGAAGAAAAAAAATGAAAATAATTTTAAAAAAAACAATAAACAACTGAAAAACAAGCAATTAAAAGGGAGTTAATTTTACTTATTTTGCTATAAAAAATATAGAATATTATACAGATTCCAAAGTACTTTTCATAAACAGGTATAACTCTTTCATTTGTGTTGCACCTGCTTCTCTACCTAATCGTCCTGCAAAATAGAGCACAAACCATACTATTAAAAGGAAAATCATACCAACTACAGGAAAAATAAACGATTGATCGAGAGTCATATTTACATACATCCAAATTCCTGCGCTTATAAATAATATAGCAACTATAAAGTGTAGGAACATAAAAAGTGTCCAAACGGTTGGACTAGGACCAAAAAGCCCTTTTAACTCTGTTTGCGTTTCTGTTGTTTCGTAAATTTCGAGATGCAATTGAGGTGACCAGAAGTGTTGTTCTTTTTTGGGAATACGAATAAAAACATGATGATCTACTCTACTTATTTTAAAATCTGGAGAAGTTTTTGCTATTTTTTCAAAGGCTTCCAACGCTTTTTCTGGTGGGATTTTTAAATCTTTAAAAAACCTTGGTCTTAAAACAATGTCGTTTGATATTTCCATAAATGCATTTATATATCAATGCTACTATGTTTTACTCTCATTATCAATGACTTTTGTCAGGTTTAGCAAAAAGAATTCAAAAAAATAATTAGGCAACTCCTTTGATAGTAAGTAGAGTTGTTCCCCATACAATAACAGAAGAGAAAAATATACCTATGCTATTAGCTACAAAAGCTTCTCTTTTTCTTATTTTAAATAAATAAGTAGCAATACTACCTGCATAGACTCCTGTACCAGGAAGAGGAATCATTACAAAAAATAAAAGCCCCCAGAAGCCATATTTTTTGATCTTACCTTCTGATCCAACTTTTGCTTTTCTTGCAACATATATGGCTGCTTTTTTATAGAATGTCCATTTCAACAGGTAACTATTTACTTTTTCCAGAAAAAATATCATCAAAGGAAAAACAAGCACATTAGCCAAAAAGCATGCTACAAACACCAAATAAATATTTAGTCCATTGTACATACCGTAGGGAATCCCTACTTTGGCCTCTCCAAACGGAGAAAGGCTCCATAAAATAGCTATAACAAAATCTTGAATCACAAAAATTCTTTTTATATAAGGTTTACAAATTTAAGGTTCTAATCGATTCATCCAATAACTTTAACTCACAAAAAAACATTAAATTACTTTTTAGAATCATTTTAAATACCTTTTTTCTATTTTAAGCAACTTTTAATCGCTATATCACAGATTTTTTCACATACTTTGTCGTATATAACAATGATAAATTTCATAGAGTAATATATAATTAAAAAAAATATCATAAAGTTTCCTCTATAAAAAAATAGGGATGCTAAAAAAATAGCATCCCTATCACACTTGAGGCATATATAGTAATCTCATATTTATTCAAAAAAACTATCAATTACGAAACATTTATTCTTGCCTGAAGCTATTTTTTGATCGACAACTTTTTTAAAAAGAAGTAATCTCAGTTCTCTATTTTTTATCAATCACCATCGTTATCATTAAATGTTATAGTAGTTCCTAACCTATTAGCCATATCAATTTTGATAAGTACCAATAGATCTCTAAACGAGTTTTTGAGGGCTACAACTGCTGCTGGTTTAGAGATTATCTCTTCTTGTAAACTTCCTTGTATTGCATCAATAGCAGATTGACATACTGAGAACTGTTCTATTAATTTATCGGCTACATCTTTACTGCCTATCAACTCTAAAATATCATCAAATCCTTCCTGCTCTGTATTTTGCCCAAAATTACCAGTATAACACATTTGTAATGCTATCAAATGTTGTTGTAGTATTTCTTTTGAAAACTCGCTATAGTATGCTTCTAGCAGTTGTGTATCTACAGTTCCTCCATTTGAATCTCCTAATGGTTTTCCTAATTTGCTAAGAATAACTTCTTCTATCAAGGCTACCATTGCATTAACTACCAGATTTTGACTACCACTAATACCATTCTCTAATGCTGTTGTAAATCCATCTCCATGAGTTTGCCAGAGTGCCTGTAATGCTATTGATTTTGTTTGTAAATCTTCACTCAAGGCCAATAGATATTCCATCCTGCGCGAGGCATAGGTATCTGTAGTATACATATCTAGTACACTTGTATTTTCTATACTAGAAAACAATAAATATTCAATACCTGAAATCCCTTTTGATGAAGACCCTAAAGAAGTAATAAAAGATGAATTTAGCACTTGAGTACCTTTGATATTTGTATCAATTCTTTGTATGTCTGACGGCCAACGGTTGATCTCGAAACTAATAAAACTACTGGCAATATTGCCTAAGTCATAAAGTTCTAATTGTTTCCATACCTTTTGAATTGCTTTCCATTGTTTTTGAGCTTCTTCTAAGTTTACCAAAGTAGCATCACTCTGAAAACGTTTTATAACCTCTACAAGAATAGTTGTCTCTTTTACAAAATCAATATTTAAAGGGGATATACCATATTTATAAATGGTAGTTAATTGATTTTTTTTGTGAAATTCCATATCAGGTTCAGATCCTGAATCGCTATCACACCCAAGTAAAGCAGCTATAATGCTTATTACTACCAAAGTGATAACTATTATTTTTTTTATTGAGAAATTCATTTATAGTGATTTAATAAAGTCTATTAATTTTGTTCTTTCCTCACTTGCAAGGTTCATAAATTCATTTTTAGCAGCTAATGCTTCTCCATCATGCCATAAAATTGCCTCTTCAATTGTACGTGCTCGTCCATCATGAAGTAAATTTGTATGTCCGTTTACTGTTTCAATAAGACCTGTTCCCCAAAGAGGAGGTGTTCTCCATTCTTTTCCTGTAGCCAGAAAATCGGGAGTATTATCTGCCAGTCCGTCTCCCATATCATGCAATAGTAAATCTGTATAGGGTCTAATTGTTTGGTTTTCTAATGCTTTTATGGGATATGTTCCTGTTTGTAATACAGGAATATGACACGCCACACAATCTGCATCTTCAAACAATTGTTTCCCTTCTAATATTTCTTGCTTATCAAAATCTCTACGCGCTGGAACGGCAAGTGCAGCCGAATAAAATGTTACTTTATCAAGATTTTCATCTGGAATTTCAGGAGTTCCTCCATTGATAATTGCATCACAGTCTACTCCATTAGGACAATTCTCATTGGGAAATAAAGAAGTGGTAATTCCTAAATCTCCAGAAAAAGCGCCTGCAACCTGCTGTCGTAAATTGGGCTGGTTACTCTTCCATCCAAAACGCCCTATTTTTACAGATTGGGTTTCTATATCATATACATAATTAGGCCTTCCAGAGATACCATCACCATCACTATCAAACTCATCTGCATAACTTAATAATGTACTCTCAGGAACAGCATCCAATAATCCCAATCCTATCATTTGATTGGCTACTCTAGGTGAAATTTGAACATTGGCTGCCATGGGTCCATAATTTAAATTCACAAAATTATAAGTAGGATCTTGCAGAGTAACCGTTGCCCCGTCTGGATAGGTTACTGTAATAGGTTTATATGTAATTTTTATATCTCCTTCTACCAAAATTCCTTGTATCACATCATCTTGAAATTGCCCACCATAATTGGGATCGGGTAGATTTCCTCCTAATGCATTAACACCAGGAACACTTAATCTAAATAATAGTCCAGAAGGTTTTTCTCCATCAAATTTTGGGGGACGTCCTCTACCATCCTTAAAATGACATCCAGAACATGCTCTTGCATTAAAAAAAGGGCCTAACCCATCTCTAGCTATTGTAGATGCAGGAGCGGTTACCCAACTTTGATTAAATAAAGAATTTCCTGTTCCAAAAATTAATTCTTGTTCTGTAGTTAAATTCCTAGCAAAAAAACCAAAAGCATTTGGTGATATATCAAACACTGTGGTTTCTCCTCCAGAAAATTCTTCTTCATTTTCTGGTAAAAGGGTATACTCTTTAGAATCATCTTTACTACATCCAATAAAGATGATTACAAAAAGTTTTAAGATAATTAAATTAAATCTATTCATTTTAAATAAACAAACTAGGTGAAGATTATACTTCACCTAGTACAGTGTATTGATATTATGACTAATATTTTGTTAATTGTTTAGTGCTATTCCTAGGGCAGTTGCTCCATTTGTAAGCTCGTTTCCTAATGCTTGAAGAGATAATACTACTGCTCGAACTTTTTTACCTTCTGTAGAACTTGCACCTCCTGAAATAGCAAAATCAAAAGGAATTGCAATATTAGAAATACCAGTATCTACAGTATTTAAAGTTTGTGTTATTTTTTCTCCTAACGTCTTATTTTGTTCGTTAACCAAATCTTGTAAAGAAGTACCTTTTATAGTACCATAAGAACCAGTGTAAACATTTCTAATTCCTTCAAAATTTAATAATACATCTCTATGCGTATTATCACTAAAACAAGAATGTTCATCTTCTTGATCTGCAAGATCTAATGCAACATTCATTCTCTCTATCGCTAATTCAGAAGATGCTAATTCTGCTATTCCTTTAAGCATATTTTTTAATGCTATATTTTCATCTAGTGCTAAGAATGTTGTTCTGTATGCCCCTCCTGGTTTCCACTCGTCTAACAATGATTGTAAGTGATCAAGTAATAATTCTGCACAAACTACCAAATAGGCTCTTCTTCTATCTTGATTAGCAGCTGTTCCGCCATCTACAAAATCAGTGTATGGTCTTTGCCCTGCTTTTTTCTCAGAAGGATCAGTAAGATCTTGCCCCCACAATAAAAATTCTATCGCATGGTATCCAATACTAACATTTTTCTCACCCTTTCCTTGAGTTGGTCCATTTAACCCCAATAATGTAGCTTTATCAATAGTTATTGTTATATCATTAATAATTCCATCATTAGGAAATCCATCTACATAATCCACATATACTTCATCAAGAGGCCACGCGTTTAAGAATCCTTCTGGCTCATCATCATCATCAATAGGGCCATTAGCAAAACGAAAAGCTTCTGTTTGTCCGTATGGTTCTCTTGCTGCTTTCCAAGCGGCTTTTGCTGCATCAAAATTAGCTTGATTCGGCGTTGCTACAAAAGTAGCTATAGCAGTTTGCATTTTTTTTGCCTCATCATATGAATCTTTATAATTCTGATATACTAGGTTTGCATAATTTTCTATTACTGCAGATTTCTCTACAACTGACTGATCATTGGTCGTGTCATCATCGCTAGAACATGCAACTACGCCAAGTAATAATGTACTTAAAAAAATACATCCAATTAATGTCTTTCTCATCTTTATGTTTATTTAGACCTTTTTAAAATAAAGTACAAAGATATTTTTTAGACCCAATAAAAGCAACTTAATTTAGATTAAATTTAAATAACAAGAAAAGAAATACTACCCTCTTATTTAGCAGTATTTTATGCTTTGTTACTCTCACTACCTATCCTATAAAAACCCAAAGGCCTTGCTCTATAAAAGAACAAGGCCCACACAAACTCAATCCATTAACTGAAAAAAATCAATTAATAAACCTACTTACTGCATTAATTTCTTAGACAGTTCTTGTAACTGTGTAGCTTTTTTTGTCATATAATCTCCAAGTTTTTTTCCTTCTTCTGGAGAAAGGTTACCCATTACTTCTTGAGCTTTTTGCCCTAATTCTTGTCCTTTTTCTCCAAGAGAAGCAAAAGCTGTCATATCTTTACTTTCTGCTACTTTTTTGTACTCTTCTATATACGCTTCATAAGAATTTACGTACTCCTGAACTGCTTTGTTACTAAAAGTTGGTACACCACTAGCTGCTTCAGAAGAAGTTTCTTCTTTTGCTTTTTCAGTTGTTTCTTCTACTTTTTCTGAACCTTCAGAATCATTTGTTTTTGTTTCTCCTTTACATGATACTGTTAATACTGCTACTAGTAAGGAAAGGCTTAAAAATACTTTTTTCATGATTTGTTTTTTTTGTTGTTGTTAGTTATTAAAATATCATTAACTTGTAATGACATTGCAAAGATGGGGGATATAAAAACTTTACTAAACACCTTTTTCAGTGAAAAAAGAACACCCTGTTTTCAGGGGGTATACAAAATAAATTCTTTAGAAAACATCTCATATTCTACTAAGAGTAGCTTTTTATCACAAATTATAAAAAACTAATAAACAAACACATACATCAAAAATAATTATCTAACTGTATTTTATTCCTACTCTTTTTATTTTGAGAAACTCAATCTATCATCATTTTACAGTGGATAATTTTGTTACTACTATCAAAAAAACACACAGAATTATTCGTCTCTTTTACTATATTAGTGTTTTATAATAAAACATATAACACTTCATTAGTTATAATAAAATATGAGCGTACAAGATATTATTAACTGGTTTGGAAATAATCCGAATCTTATACTTGGTTATTTTGCAGTTATTATTGTACTCTCCTTATTGGGATTGGCAGTGGTAAATCAAAGAAATTTTAAACCACCCATAAACTATTTTTATGGTATGCTTGTTTATGCAGCAACCATCCCAGGTTTATTGGCTCTGATCATACTATTATACAGTTTTTTCTTTTTGAAGATCAACTTACTTCAGGTAGATGTTTTGGCGTACTTTGTCCCTGTAATTTCTATGTTTATAGCACTGTTTATTATTAACAAAACAGTTCCTATGCCAAGAATCCCAGGATTTGATAAGCTTTCGGGTTTATTTATTATTGTTGCTATTACTTTTGTGATTACCTATATAGCGCAACGTATGTTTTTTGGAGTATTCTTTGTGGGCAAATTTCAATATCTGATCATCTTCTTTTTGGCCTTGCTCCTGATTTTGAGAATCGCATGGAGGAAAATCACAAAGTAATACCATTTCCAACTTAAATTTACTCAGGGTAAGCCGTATATGCCAAAGCTTCTTTTGGTAAAGCTGACCATGTTATAGAATATTTAGGACGTTATACTCATGAAATAGCCATTAGTAATCATAGAATACTAGCTATTGATAAAGAGTCTAAAAGGGTGTACGACAAATTTCCTTTTTTGTTAAAATTTAGTATTTTTATTAGAAACATATTTAATGGATATAAAGACTCAAGCCTCGTTAATCTTCGACAAACATTTTGAACAATGGTTATCTGATCCTTCTCGTATGGAGAATGGATATCAATACGAATCTACGTACGCTGCAATGATGTCAAATGTTGAGCAAGAAGTTTTACAATTATCTGTTGGTCGTGTTCCCAAGAGCAAGAACTTAAAAAAAAACTTCAAACCAGATTTGGAAAGATAGAATCCTGCAAGTCTCATGTTATTGCTCAATCTCCAGGTTTTATGGGTATTAGTAGTTTGGCTCAAGAAACCATGTGCTATATGGGTCAGTATTTGGTATTTAGTGAAGCAGAAGATGTGATCAATAATTTGACAGGTGCAGGGGTCAATGCCAAGCAAATAGAGCGTGTTTGCCACAAATATGGACAATGGATTGAAGATGCTGATAATGCGGTTATCAAAAATCTGGTTTATAAAGAATATGAATCAGGTATCATTATGTTAGTGTAGATGGGGCTATGTACCTAACAAGAGAGGAAAGTTGGAAAGAGAGTAAGCTAGGTAGACTAT
>NZ_PGUB01000069.1:0-26776 GCF_002924285.1 Aquimarina sp. I32.4
CTAAAATAGAAACTCCGCAATTAGCTATAAATCTAATTCTTGAACAGCATCAAAGATACATCAAACAACTACTAAGAGACCAAGAAAAGAACAATCAAACCTAAGATGACAAAGTAGGATTAAAGTAAGATTATTAGTACATCATATAAACTAGAAAAGTGTATTGAAAAATCCAATATTTAATCTATTTTTGTTTTAATAAAAATAGAGCTTTTTAGAGTCTAAAATAAATTATGAAAAATATTTTGATTACCGGAGGGGCAGGATTTATTGGGTCTAATTTTGTTCCATATTTACTTAATAAAAACCCAGAGGTTTCTATTGTTAATGTTGATCTGCTTACATATGCAGGAGATTTAAAAAACTTAAAAGAGATAGAGAAACATGAAAATTATACTTTTGTAGAAGGGGATATTTGCGACAGATCTTTGATTGAAAAATTATTTAAAAAATATAATTTTGAAGGAGTAATTCATTTTGCAGCCGAATCTCATGTTGATAATTCAATATCAAATCCAGATGAGTTTATTCGAACAAATGTTTTTGGGACTTTTACATTAATTGATGTAGCTCGAAATTATTGGATGGAATCTCCACATATATATAAAGATAAATATAAGAATTATCGATTTCATCATGTTTCTACAGATGAGGTGTATGGTACACTTGGGGATACGGGATTATTCAAAGAAACCACCCCCTACGCACCAAACAGCCCTTATAGCGCTTCAAAAGCTTCTTCAGATTTCATTGTTAGAAGTTATTTTCATACTTATGGTATGAATGTAGTTACAACTAATTGCTCAAATAATTATGGACCTAAACAGCACGATGAGAAATTGATTCCAACCATAATTAGAAAGGCATTAAGAGGAGAAAATATTCCTATTTATGGGGATGGAAAAAATGTAAGAGATTGGCTATATGTCTTGGATCACTGTAAAGGTGTAGAATTAGCTTATGAGAAAGGTGTTTCTGGGGAGACTTATAATATCGGAGGAAGAAATGAACGTAACAATAATTATATTGCATCAAAAATTTGTGAATTATTAGATGAGAAAACCCCTCGCAAGGATGGCAAATCTTATAAGCAGCTAATTACTTATGTTAAAGATCGTCCAGGGCATGATATGCGTTATGCTATTGATGCGTCTAAAATAGAAAATGAATTAGGGTGGAAAGCTAACGAAAATTTCGAAACAGGAATTGATAAAACAATATCGTGGTATCTTAAAAAGTATACTATATAATGAAAGGAATAATTTTAGCAGGAGGATCAGGAACAAGATTACACCCATTAACTTTGGCAGTTAGTAAGCAATTAATGCCTGTGTATGATAAACCAATGATATATTATCCGCTTTCTAGCCTAATGTGGTCTGGAATAAGGGAAATTTTGATTATTTCTACACCACATGATCTACCACTGTTTGAGAAACTCTTAGGAGATGGTGCTAAATATGGCTGTCGATTTGAATATGCAGTACAAGAAGAACCAAAAGGATTAGCAGAAGCATTTATAATTGGAGCTGATTTTATAGGTAATGATAAAGTTGCATTGATTTTAGGAGATAATATTTTTTATGGAACAGGATTAGAAAAACTGTTACAAGCTAATAATGATCCTGAAGGAGGTATAATTTATGCATATCATGTTCACGATCCAGAGCGTTATGGGGTTGTTGAGTTTGATAAAAATGGAAAAGCAATATCAATAGAGGAAAAACCAGAACAGCCCAAATCAAATTATGCTGTTCCAGGAATATATTTTTACGATAATGAAGTGGTTAATATTGCAAAAAATATAAAACCTAGCCATAGAGGAGAATTAGAAATCACAGATGTAAACAGAGTATATTTGGAAAATAACAAGCTAAATGTAAGTATTTTGGATAGAGGTACAGCTTGGCTAGATACAGGAACATTTAATTCTTTAATGCAGGCATCACAATTTGTACAGGTAATAGAAGAACGTCAAGGATTAAAAATTGGAGCAATAGAAGAGGTGGCTTATAAGATGGGTTATATTTCTAAAGAAGACTTAAAAAAGCTTGCAAAACCATTAATTAAAAGTGGATATGGCAAACATTTAATGAGTATATTAGAAGACTAAATATGATAGCAAAAGAGACGAAACTTAAAGGCTGTTTTATATTAGAGCCTACAGTTTTTAAAGATGAAAGGGGTTATTTTTTTGAAAGCTATAATAATGAGAAGTTTAATAAACTTGTAGGACAAGAAGTTAATTTTGTACAGGATAACCAGTCTTTTTCAACAAAAGGAGTTATCAGAGCTTTACATTATCAAGTAGGGGAATATGCACAAGCAAAACTAGTAAGAGTTCTTCAAGGTAAGGTGTTAGATGTTGCAGTAGATATACGTAAAGACTCTCCAACCTTTGGAGAACACGTAGCCATAGAATTATCAGGAGACAATAAAAAGCAATTATATATTCCTAGAGGCTTTGCGCATGGGTTTTCAGTTCTTAGTGATACGTCAACTTTTTTTTATAAATGTGATAATTACTATAATAAAGAAGCAGAAGGAGGAATTATTTTTAATGATAAATCCCTAAATATAGATTGGGGATTGGCATTAGACCAAATCAAAGTATCTGATAAAGATATAATTTTGCCAACTTTAGAAAGTGCAAGATTATGAAAAATATACTGGTAACGGGAGGTTATGGTCAATTGGCGACTTGTATTAAAGATAGAATTCAGGACTTAATTGGTTTTAATTTCATCTTTATTGACTGTGATGAGTTGGATATCACCAATAAAGAAGAGGTAGTTTCTTTTTATTCACAACAAAAAATAGACTATTGCATTAATTGTGCAGCATATACTGCTGTTGATAAAGCAGAAACAGAGCCAGCGTTGGCAAAAAACGTGAATGAAATAGGAGTAAGAAATTTAGCAGAATCATGTAAAGAGTATGATTCAGTATTTATTCAAATATCTACAGATTTCGTTTTTGATGGACAACAATCATCACCGTACAGAGAAATAGACATTACGAATCCATTAAGTGTATATGGTAGTACGAAGTTGAAAGGAGAAGAAGCTGCTAAATCGTCCTTAAAAAAGCATTTCATTATTAGAACTTCATGGTTATACTCAGAACATGGTAATAATTTTTTGAAAACAATGCTTAGATTAGGAAATGAAAAAGATGAAATAGGTGTGGTTTGGGATCAAATAGGAACTCCTACTTATGCTGGAGATTTGGCTAGTTTAGTTATTAAATTAATAACCAAAGAAAATAAATCTTATGGAATCTATCACTATAGTAATGAAGGTATAGCTAGTTGGTATGATTTTGCTAAAGCAATTTTTGAAGAAAGTAAAACAGAAATAAAATTAAGACCTATTCTTACTGAAGCATATCCTACCTCAGCAAAAAGACCCTGCTTCAGCGTTATGGATAAATCAAAAATTAAGACAACATTTAATATTGAAATTCCTTATTGGAAGGATAGTTTAAGAAATGCATTAACTTTATTAAAAAATGGTAAAAATTAAGAACTTAATTATATTTGGAACTAGACCAGAGGCTATTAAAATGGCACCTTTGGTAAAAGAATTTCAAAAAAATACAGATATATTTGAAACTAGAGTGTGTATTACTGCCCAACATCGAGAAATGCTTGATCAGGTATTATCTTTTTTTGAGATTGATCCTGACTATGATCTTGATTTAATGAAGCCAAATCAAAACTTACACAGATTAACTTCAGACATAATAATGGGACTAAAACCTGTTTTAGATGATTTTTGCCCTGATTTTGTTTATGTACATGGTGATACAACAACAACTATGGCCTCTAGCATAGCTGGATTTTATGCTAATGCAAGAATATGCCACATAGAGGCAGGACTAAGAACTTTTAACAAGAGATCTCCATTTCCTGAAGAAATAAATAGAACTGTAACGGGTAGTATTTCTGAGTATCATTTTTCACCTACCAAAGCATCAAAACAAAATTTACTAAATGAGAATGTTAAAGATGAAAATATTTTGGTTACTGGTAATACCGTAATTGACGCACTTTTGTTTAGTGTTGAAAAGGTAAACTCTATGATTTTTAAGGATGAAGAGGTTGAATCTATTAATAGATTAATTGAACCTGATAAGAGAATTATTCTCGTAACTGGGCACAGGAGAGAAAATCATGGAACTGGTTTTATTAATATATGTAAGGCATTAAAAAAAATAGCTTTAGAGAATAAAAATATACAGATTTTTTATCCTGTACACTTAAATCCTAATGTTAAGAAACCAGTTTACGAGTATCTTTCAGGAATTGATAATATAAAGTTGATTTCTCCTCTTAGTTACCCCTCATTTGTCTGGCTTATGGAAAAATCATACCTGATTATTACAGATAGTGGAGGTATACAAGAAGAAGCTCCTAGTCTTGGAAAACCGGTTTTAGTAATGAGAGATACAACAGAACGCCCAGAAGCAGTTAAAACGGGAACGGTTACTCTTGTAGGAACTGATACAGAAAAAATAATTAGAGAAACAAATAAATTATTATTCAATAATGATCATTATGCTTCAATGAGTATGTTACATAATCCATATGGAGATGGTCAAGCTTCTAAGAAGATTATAGAGTTCATGAAAAAAGTCTCTTAATAGAGGAGAACTGATATGAGGAGAGCTATATTGAGTGTTTCTTTTTTTAATTTTTTTTCAGCAGGTCTAGCCTTTTTGATTAACATTTTTTTTGCTAGATATTTCTCTGTAGATGTTTATGGTAGAATTAATCTTTTGCTTTCATTTACCTTGATTATTAACACTATTGGTGATTTTGGGTTTTCTAATACTAATGTCATTTTCACAAACAAGTTTAAAGATGAATATAGTTTTGAAAAATTGACACTGATAGTAAATTATTTCTATAAGAAATATTTGATTTGGATACTTATTTCATGTCTCGTTTTAGTTTTAGTATTTAATTTTTTATATGAACTAACCTATCTAGAAAACATCTTTTTGTTTTTTCAAGGAGGGGTAATAAGCTTTTTTAGATTCTTACTCTCCTTTCATCAAGCATATGGTAATTGGAATAAATTTAATTTAATCAATGTATCATTAAATATTTTTAAGTTTCTTTTTTTGGCTGCTTGTTTTGTGGTACCTTTTTTTACAATAGAGGAAAATTTGATATCTTATAATTTGGTTTTAGTAATTTTAAGTGCTGCTTGTTTTTTATCTTTTGTTCTTTCTTTTATTTATTCATTTAGGTATTTAAAAATAAAGGTAAAAACACCTGAAATAAAAGGTTTGAATGAAGGCTTTAAAAGAATATTAATTCCCCTAATAGGAATTAATGTAGTAATAGTATTTGCAATGCGATCAGATTCTTTAATTATACAAAAGTATTTAGGGGAAAATGCTTTGGGGATATACTCGGCTGCGAACTCTCTGGCATTGGTTTTTCCTTTAATTACGAATTCAATTATGCAAGTACTTTTAAAAGAGGCTTCTAATAAAGGGATTGATTATTTGAGAAGAATAATTGAACTCCAAAAGAAACACTTTTTATTTATAGTTTTAGTTTTAATTGGTGTTGAATTACTATCTTACTATCTGATTCCGATTGTTTTTGGACAGGAATATGAAAGTTCTGTAAAGTATTTCCAGGTATTAATTTTAGCACATTTAGGAGGTCTTATTTTTACCCCTCTTGAATCGTATTTTTATTCAAAAAAAACAAACCTGATTTTTATGTTAAAATGCATACAGTTATCTATAATTATTATAATACCAGTGATCTTTGTTTCAAGTTATGGACTCCTTATAATGGTTTTATCTGTTTTATTATCTAGAGTCGTAGGTTGGATAATTTTGTATAATATTTCTATTAATAAACTAAAACAAATGGAGTAATGATTGAGCATGTAAAATCTTTTTTTTTGAAGAGAAAACTAAAAAAAAAGTTTGAAAATCTTGAGTTGAGAGGTAAAATTTATATTGAATTTATAGAAAATTTAAAAATTGGTGATTATTGTTTTATAAATGAAGGATGTTATTGGTCTGCAAAAGGAGGTATTCTAATTGGGAAAAATGTTATTTTTGGACCGAATACAACTATATGGACATATAATCATGATTATAAAGGGTCGCACCTTCCATATGGCGGTGAAGACGTGCTTTCAGAAGTTGTTATTGAAGACAATGTATGGATTGGTATGAGAAGTATCATTATGCCTGGTGTAACCATTGGTGAAGGATCTATTGTTGGGGCTGGAAGCTTAGTGACAAAAGATATTCCTAAATTGAGTATTGTAGGTGGTAACCCCGCTAAAATTATTGGAAAAAGAGAAGAAGACTCTTATTATAAACGAGTGAAAGATAAAATGTTTTATCAAGAAAAGGTTTTCAATTATAGACATAACAAATCATGAGTAAAAATGTATTAAGCTTAATAGCAAAAGGAAATTATCATTTAAAAAATGGTATTACTACAAAAACGATTTTCAAAATTGACAAAGAGTTTTTTGAAAACTTAAAGAAAGAATGTCTGGATTTAGCAGCTTCTGAGGCAGCTTCTAAGGTAGAGGATAGAGATCATATTACTAATTGGGTAGGACCTTTTGGGGATGCAGTGCAGTTTTCTTTATACAATACTACTGGGAGTTATAATGACTATTCTACGGATCATAATCTAGATATTAAAAGCAAAAAATTTCATTATGCTGAAAAATTTCCTACAATTGATAAATTCATCAAAATGTTTCCAGATTGTACTAATTTTAGGTTAAATGGAATGGGTAAAAATAGTGGTCTGTCCCCTCACGAAGAGCACATAGTTTTCAACGATCAAAAAAACAAGTCAAATTTTGTTCGAGCAAGATTTCATTTGCCAATAATGACTAATGAAAAGGTTGAAATGTTATTAGACAGAAAACTATATAGATACAAAGAAGGGGAGATCTATTTTTTTAATAATGGAGCTGTTCATTCGGCTAATAATAAAGGAGAAACATATAGATTTCATTTATTATGGGACATGATAATGACAAAAAAGGCTTACGATTTGATGTTTAATGAAGAGTTTAAAGAAACACCTAAAGAACTTAAAAGAGTTGATTTTATGCCTGAGGTTACGGGGACTTTTAATTACAAAACATTTCAAACATATGGTCCAGCTAAAAGTGTTTACGAGAAACTAAAACTCAAGAATATTGGTCTAAAACTTGAAAGTTTTGCAAAACTGTATAATATCTTGAAATCTATAACTTCAGGTAAAATTGACTATGCTAAAGAAAACTAATATACTCTTAATAAGTGTTCTAATAATGAAAATTAATGAGTTATAGAAAATCATATTGTTTATTTGGATATTTTGGTTTTAAAAATTTTGGAGATGATTTAATGCTTGTTAATGCATTAAATCATTTAGACTTAATTAAGCGCAATAATACATATATAGTTTTTGTTGCCGAAGATTACTATTCTGAACAAAAAGCATTTACTTCTTTCAAAAATATCAAAGTCAAATATATCAGGCTGACTCCGCTTATTAACTATATATGTATATATTATTATGCGTTTATTTCTAGAGAAGCTTTTTGGATTGGGGGAACAAGCCTTTATGAATCTTCCGCTGCAAATTTGGATGGTATTGTTTGGTTAAATAAAGTAATAAATAAGTTCCAGCTTTTTGGAAAAAATTTCTCTTTTTGCAACATCGGAATCGGAGATTTTACTTCTGAAAAAGGACTAAATTTATATAAGCAGATTGTTAATAAAAGTAAGCGGTTTTCTTGCCGCGACCATGTTTCTTTAATGAAATTAAAAAATTTTTTTCCGGAAAAACCTAATGTATTCGAGGGGGGAGATTTGGCCTGCTTACTAGAAAGTTCTTTTTTTAATAGAGATCCTAAATCCATAGTCTTTTGTGGACATTTTCAATATCAGGACGACGAATCTGTAGTCGAAACCTATAGCGCTATTTTAAATGATATATGTAAAGGAAAAGAAAAAGTCTTATTCATGCCAATGCACCAAGGAACACAATCTGATAATCAATTCCATAATAAAGTTTCTCAAAAACTAACCACCCCATTTGAGATTATTAATTATTCTGATGATTTGTTTAAATATATGTCGCAAGCAAAAATTGTTATATCAATGCGTCTCCATGGTTTAGTTTTGGCAGATATTCTAGGAATACCAAATATTGGAATTTCTTATCATGATAAGGTAAGCATATACATAAAAAGCACAAACACTTTAGTAGAATATAGAAACAAGAAAGTAAAAGAAAACATAAGTATAGAAACCATTCAAAAAGTAATAAGCAATTATAAAAAACCAACAGAATTTTTGAACCAAGAAAAAAATAAAGCAATTAAGGGAATGAAAGTATTTGAAGTATAAAACTATATGGAGATATTAGGCCGATACAAATATTTTGCAATATTCTTAATTGCTCTTTTTACATTTTTATATGTAGATTTTTGGAGTCATTCATGGCTTGGTATACTTGTTTCAGTATTACTGTTCATAGTTTTTTCAACGATTTCATTATTAGACTTATCAAAAGGGATAATAATTACATTATTATATTCTTTACTTATTATTGAATTCCCAAGGGATATATTAGATGTTTACTCTGCTCTTCAAGTTGAAAACACTATTCAATACAATGTCTTAAATACAGTAAAAATAGGGCCGTTTACCTTGTTTGTTTATCTTGTTTTTTTTAATGCTTTTATGGTTTTGTTAAAAAGCAAAAAACTTAAACTTAATTTCCTTTGCTTAGTATTGCTTGCCATACTCCTTCTAATCGGACTTTCTTCGATGTTAAGAATTTTTTTGCTACAAGGTTATTTGCATTATCCAAACCTAATTATAACAGACATTAAGTTTATTCTTTTTGTATTAGCAGGTATGATACAAGGGTCATATTTATTTCGAAAAAACAAAATAGATCAACTTTTGGGAGTCATTATGATTGTTCCGGCCATAATTGGCTTAAGATCAATTTTTTTCTTGTTTAGTGATATTTTAGCTCATAAATCTAATTTAGATTTAATGACTAACCCATATCTTTCTTTAGGTGTGCTAACCGTTTTGCTAATAAAAGGGGATTGGGGTATATACAAAAATTGGGTTTTAAGAATTTTATTACTCCTTAGTCTTCTTAATCCAAGTAGGGGCTTTTTTGTTTTAGCTTTTTTGTTTGTTTTTTGTGCTTTAAGCTGGAAATTTTATCGTAAAATACCCTTCAATAGCTCATTTATTATCCAGGCAGTATTAATTATCGGATTAGTTTTTATAGGCATATTTATATTTAACGAAAGGTTATACAACTTTTTCATATGGAAACTTAATGTTTTTAGTGAATTATTTAACGAAAAAGTTGATACATCAGGCTCGGGTAAAGTACGGTATCTTGAGCTGTCTAATGTTGTTACGGGACTATCTCAAAGCCTTTATGAAACTTTGTTTGGAAAAGGTTTTGCAGCAACGTATGATTTTTCTCATCATCCAATAAGAAATGTTGGAGTAATTGATTTAAAAAGCTATAGCAAAGATCAATTAACTAGCGGAGTATATTATACTACTCATTCTTTTATTACTGGAATCCTACTTAAGTATGGTCTATCAGGATTATTTATTTATCTTTTCCTACCATTTAGAATAATTTTATTCTATTTAAGAAAAAGGAAATATTTATTATTTGTAATACTTCCTGTTTTGTTAATTTATTCATATTATTCGAGAATTGAGTTTATGTTATTGATTGGAATATTAATAGGAAGTATTCAAAAAAGAAACGCCCAAGAGCATGTATAGTTTAATTACAACAGTTTATAATGAAGAAGCATCAATTTTGAGTTTTATTCAAAGCCTCAATAAGCAAACCATATACCCAAACGAGTTTATTATTGTTGATGGAGGTTCTACTGACAAAACCCTTGATTTAATTAATGAAAGTATTTCGGAAAAAATCAACTATAAACTAATCGTTGATGACACATGTAACAAAAAACATACTGTAGGCCCAATTGCAAAGGGAAGGAATGTAGCAATCAAAAATACAAAACATGAAAATATTTTAGTTACTGATGCAGGATGTGTTTTAGACGAAAACTGGGTAAAGCAGATGATCCATTCTTTTGAAAAACAGAATGCAGATATAGTAAGTGGTTGGTATAAGGCAAATGTTTCAAATAAATTTCAATCTAAAATTGCCGACATTTTTTGTCCACCAATTAATAAAATAAACAAGAAAACCTTCTTGCCTTCTTCAAGATCATTAGGCTTTAAGAAGTGGCTATGGAAAAAAGTAGGAGGATATCCAGAAAATAGCTATACAGCTGAGGATACACTATTTGATATTAAGATTTTTAAATTGACAGATAATATTGTTTTTAACGAAAAAGCCTTTGTTTATTGGGATGTTCCATTTGACAAGGAAGAGTTGAATAAAAAGTTATTTGAATATGGTTTTGGAGAAGGAAGACTTAGAATTTTTTTATTTCACTATATAATGAGATTGGCGCTTTTGATATGTTTTCCTATATTATTATTACTTATTTTACTTAAATATAAGAATATCATGACTTTTAGGTTTTATTATTATCAACTAAAGGGTTATATAAAAGGATACTATTTAAAACTAGAAAAATGAAAATACTATTTTGTGTAAGACATAATTTTCATACTTCACCAGGAGGTGCACAAATTCAGATACTTAAAACCAAAAAATATCTGGAAAAACTTGGGGTTGAATGTTCAATAACTACTTCTCCTTATGATATAAACTATAAGTTATATGATATTCTACACCTTACAGATTTAACTTGGGTATATGATAATATTTCATATTTAAAAGAAATTGAAAAACAGAATTTTAAAGGAAAAAAAGTTCTATCTACAATTTACTGGCCGTTTGATGAATATGCTTCTAAAGGAGCTCCATTATTACAAAGGTTGATTTTTAAAATTTTTGGAGTAAATGGTTTTGAGTTTTTTAAAGCTTTGGCCAAGTATCTGGTTAAAAGAGAGAAGGTATATTTAAATGGAATTAAAAGGAGTTATTTAAAAAACCAAAAGAAGATTGTAAAAAAAATGGATTGGTTATTACCTAATGCAGAGTTAGAAATGCAAGCATTGTGTAATAGACTAAATTTGAATTTAAACAATTACAGTATTGCTAACAATGCAATAGACACTAACGTGTTTGATTTGATTAAATCTAAATCAGAGGCCAACAAAATTGATAACCTAATCACTTTCGTTGCAAGAATTGATGCTAGGAAAAATCAATTGAACTTCTTGAAAGCGATGATGGATACTGACTACAAAATTAGGTTTATAGGGAATGCTGGACCAAACAGTCAGAACTATCTAAAAGAATTAAAAGAGGTAGCAGAAAAAAGAGGGAATGTCGAATTTCTTTCGCATATACCACAACAAGAGGTTTTTATCAACATGCTATCTGCTAAAGTAAATGTACTTACAAGTTGGATAGAAACGCCAGGGCTGGTAAGTTTGGAAGCTGGTTACGCAAATTGTAATATTGTTGTTTCTGATAAAGGATCGGTAAGAGAGTATTTTGAAAACTTTGCCTTTTATTGTGATCCAGAAGATATTCAGAATATAAAGGAGCAAACAATAGATGCAATGAATAGTGCTTTTGATATGAGTTTTGTTGATTTAATAAAAGAAAAATTTTCTTGGAAGAAGACAGCAGAACAAACTTTACATGCCTATAAAAAAGTACTAAATGAATAAAAAAATATCAATAATAGGTACAGTAGGTATTCCTTCTAAATATGGAGGTTTTGAAACATTAGTAGAATATTTGACTAAAAACCTGAATCAACAATATGATATTACAGTTTTTTGTAGTTCCAAAAGCTATAAAGATAAACCGAACTCTCATAATGGGGCAAGACTTAAATATATTAACTTAAAAGCAAATGGATTACAAAGTATATTCTATGATATAATTTCTATTATTAGATCTTTAAAATTTGCAGACACATTACTTATACTTGGTGTATCGGGCTGCATTATACTTCCTGTTGTAAAACTTTTTAGTAAAAAAAAGATTGTAGTCAATATTGACGGTTTAGAATGGAAAAGAGATAAGTGGAACTTTTTTGCGAAGACCTTTTTAAAGTATTCTGAAAAAATTGCAGTTAAAAATGCCGATATTGTGATAAGCGACAATAAAGTAATAAAAGACTATGTAGAAAGCCAGTATAATAAAAACAGTAAGTTAATTGCATATGGAGCAGATCATGTAACTAAACAATCATTTACTCCACAGTTGATAGAAGAATATCCATTTCTTGAAGGAAAATATGCTTTTAAGGTCTGTAGGATAGAGCCCGAAAATAATATTAGAATGATTGTCGAGGCTTTTGTAGAATTTAGTGATCTAAATTTGATAATTATAGGAAATTGGTCCAACAGTAAATATGGGATTGGTATAAGAGAAGAGTTCAGTAGATATAAAAACATTTTCCTGCTAGACCCTATATATGATCAAAATAAATTAAATCAAATTAGGAGTAATGCATATATTTATGTTCATGGGCATAGTGCCGGAGGCACAAACCCATCTTTAGTAGAAGCAATGTTTTTAGGAATACCTATTATAGCCTATGGGATAAATTATAACAGAGAAACTACTAAAAATCAAGCAGAATATTTTCTTGATAAAAATGAATTAAGACATATATTGGTAAATATAGCCTCCAAGAGGTTGCAAAAAATTTCTAGTGATGTTAATAATATTGCAAAGAAAAGTTACTTATGGGAAATTATAGCTCGTGAATACTCTAAATTGTTCTAGATGAATTTAAAAGAATTATTCAGGTTTCTATTTTATATTTTTTCGTTTTCTATACCATTTATAGGTTTTAATATTCCTAAGTATATACTTGGAGCATTAATAACACTAAAGATAATTGATTTTGTTCTGGATTTTAAGAATTATAAGCTTTTAATTATCGAGCAAAAGTATTTCCTATTATCGGCCATACTTTTACCATTATATATAGCAATTACACTTCTATATAGTGCTGATATATACAGAGGCTTTTCGGCTTTAGGAAGATACTCATTTTGCTTTGTGATGCCTTTTCTTTTTTTATCTACGGATCATCAAAAATTCTTTACAAAAAAGATTAGTATCTTTTTTATGTACGGGGTAACTTCATTTATAATCCTGAATTTCATTCTATTACTTTATAATTGGAATACTCCAGAAAGTTTTGCCTATTCATATAGTAAATATTATTACGATAATTTAGCAGGTCTCGTTAGAATTCATCCAGGATATTATTCATTAAAAATAGCGATATCAATTTTTATATCAATTTTCTATATTAGAAATAGAATGAAATGGTTACTAATTCTTTTGTTTTCAATAGTACTGGTTGCCTTATCATCTAAAGGTATTATTATTACGACTGCATTTGGAATTTTTCTTTTACTTATTAGATTTCTAGTTATAAAAAAGCAATTTAAATATATTCCGATTTTTTCCTTACTAATATTCACTTCGATCTTTATTTTGTTTAAAACATTTGCTTTTAATAGGTTTTCAACGATGATAGATAGTTTTTCAAAAAATATAGACAATATACCTTCTGTATTTGAAGACAGGCAAAATCGATTAGACGAGAATTTAATTCGCCTGTTTATATTCAAGTATTCTTATGAGACTATTATTGAAAATAATAGAACTATTTTCTTTGGCTATGGAATAGGAGATTATAAGAATGCCTTAATGCAAAAATATCAGGAAGAAGAATTTGTTTTTGGATTACATTATAAGTACAATTCCCATAATCAATACCTTAGTATAATGCTTATGTCTGGGTTGATAGGATTATTATTATATGCTTTTTATTTTCTCTCTCCAATACTATTATTTAATAAAGTACATTTAATATATTATTACATACTACTACTATTTCTAACATATGGACTTATAGAAAGTTTTTTTGCAAGAGAATCTGGTATTTTAATAGCTTCATTTTTTGTTTCCTTATTTTTAGCCCAAGAGCGAATAAGGTCTATTAAATATTTTTGAGACCTTTTTATAATCTATTATTATAAAAAGAAGAGCTTAAAATTTCAGGATACTCTTGTAGATTTATTATTTTTGACTTAAAATTCAGGTTTGCCATTATATTATCCATTCATATTTTTTTTAGGTTCATTTTTTTTAACCTATTTAACTATTCCTAAGATTATTGGTCTTGTTCAATTCAAAAATCTTATGGATCAACCAAATAACAGGAGTTCGCATGCTAAAGTTACACCGACTTTAGGAGGGATTTCCTTTTTTTACACTTTAATTTTTGCTCTTTTTTTTTTAAAAGAATGGGATAATTATGATGAAGCTATTTATTTTATTCCTGGATTAACAATATTATTTATTGTAGGTCTTAAAGATGATCTGGTAGTATTATCTCCATATACCAAACTTGCTGCGCAACTTCTTGCAATTGTTTTCATTTTAAGTAATGAAAGCTTTATGATTAGTTCATTGAACGGTTTCTTAGGCATACATGAAATCCCTGTTTATATATATTATTTTGTAGGAGCTTTTTTAATGCTTACAATTATTAATGCATATAACCTTATCGATGGAATTGATGGCTTGGCAGCAATTGTTGGGATTGTAATTCTGATAATTTATACAACAATATTTTATATTACTAAAGAGTTTTTCTATGTACTTCTTTGTCTTGCACTAAATGGGTGTTTGATTGCTTTTTTGAGTTTTAACCTCTCATCAAGTAAAAAAATATTTATGGGTGACACGGGATCTCTTACTGTTGGGTTTATTTTAAGTACATTAACATTGAAATTTTTAGCATTATCTCCTGAATCATATGATAGCCTTCCTTTTTTGTTAGAAAATGTACCACTGATAGCAATAAGTATATTAATTGTACCATTATTCGATACGGCTCGTGTTTTTACGATAAGGTTAGCAAATAAAAAAAGCCCTTTTTCTCCAGATAGAAATCATACACACCATATATTGATCGATTATTTTAAAATTTCGCATAAACAAGCTAGTTTTATTATTGGGGGGTTTAATCTTGTTTTTGTAGTACTGTTTATTATTTTAGGAAGTTCATCATATAACTTTTATTTGGTTATTGTACTTATTTTTACAGTTATCGTATTAGGTTATTTCTTCTATCGTTTTGATTATAGTTTTTCCAACATCAAAAGAAAAATTTTTTTTAGAAGAAAGGTGGATAATATAAAAAATGAAGTTAGAAAAGGAGGAGGGAAATTAATGCAGAAAAACAAGCAAAAAAACAAATGAAAATCTCAGTAATAGGAACAGGATATGTTGGTCTAGTAACAGGGACATGCTTAGCAGAAACTGGTAATGAGGTTGTTTGTGTAGATATCAATGAAGAAAAGGTTCAAAAAATGCGTAATGGTGAAGTGCCAATATATGAACCTCATTTGGATGTATTGTTCGAAAGAAATATTAAAGCAGGTAGATTGAGGTTTTCTACTTCTTTAGAAGAAGGATTGAATCATGGCGAGATCATATTTTTAGCTTTACCAACGCCAGACGATGGTGATGGATCTGCTGATTTGCAATATGTTTTAGGAGTATCCGAGCAGATAGGAAAGATGATTACTGAATATAAAGTGATTGTAGATAAAAGTACTGTTCCTGTAGGAACTGCAGAAAAAGTATATAAAATTATTAAGGAGAATGCCAAATGTGATTTTGATGTAGTTTCTAACCCAGAATTTTTAAGAGAAGGTTTTGCCGTAGATGATTTTTTAAAACCAGAACGAATAGTAATTGGCTCAAGCTCAGAAAGAGCTACCGAGCTAATGCAAAAATTATATAAACCATTCGTAAGATCTGGAAATCCAATAATTATTATGGATGAAAAATCAGCAGAACTTACCAAATATGCGGCGAATTCTTTTCTGGCAACTAAGATTACTTTTATGAATGAGATTGCTAACTATTGCGAAAAAGTTGGCGCAGATGTGGATAAAGTGCGGATAGGGATAGGTACTGATTCTAGAATAGGAAAACGTTTCTTGTTTCCTGGAATAGGATATGGAGGGTCTTGTTTTCCAAAGGACGTAAAAGCACTTTATAAATCAGGAAAAGAATCACAATATGATTTTAAAATTCTAGATGCTGTAATTAAAGTAAATGATAACCAAAAAATAGCGCTATTACCAAAGATTAAAAAATATTTTAATAATGATCTTAGTAATAAAAAATTTGCTGTCTGGGGATTAGCATTTAAACCAGAAACTGATGATATCAGAGAGGCTCCATCATTATATTTGATTGATGAATTATTAAAGGAAGGATCAAGGATTAGAGCTTTTGATCCTGAGGCAATGGATAATGTAGCAAAAAAATATAAGAATAAAATTGATCTTACAGAGTCAATGTATGATGCTTTAGAAAATGCAGACGCATTGATTATATGTACAGAATGGAGCATTTTTAGAACTCCTGATTATAATAAAATAAAAAATACACTTTCGTGTCCAGTAATTTTTGATGGAAGAAATTTATATGATATCAAGGATATGGATAGGGAAGAGATTTCGTATTTTTCTATAGGTAGGAAAGAGGTTTAATAAATTTATAGTCACACAATTTCGGAATCCAATTCCGAAATTGTGTATATTTGAATGTGATTTCTAGAGGAGCAAATAATGAACTGCTTAATTTAGCAAAACAATATAAGGCAATAGCAGTTATTGGCCCTAGACAATCTGGTAAAACAACATTGGTCAAAACGATATTTAATGATAAACCTTATGTAAGTTTAGAAAATCCAGATACAAGGAATTTTGCATTAGATGATCCGAAAGGTTTTTTACAACAATTTTCAGATACAGGAGCCATTTTGGATGAAGCACAAAGAACCCCTGAGCTTTTTTCATATTTACAACAAATACTTGACGAAAAAGACGAGCTAGCGCAATTTATCATTACAGGATCTAATAACTTTTTATTACAACAAAGCATTACACAAAGTTTAGCTGGTAGAATAGGGTACGTAACACTATTGCCTTTTTCTATGGAAGAGTTGAAAAACAATGCTCCCAAAACGATTAATGAATTGTTATTTAAAGGGTTTTACCCTCCATTGTATGATAAACCTTTTGAAGTTAATAAATGGTTCTCAAATTATATAAGAACATATTTAGAGAAAGATGTCAGGCAGTTAAAAAATATTGATAACCTTATTGTTTTTGAAAGATTTTTGAAGTTATGTGCAGGAAGGACAGGTCAATTATTAAATAAAAATGCTTTAGCCATACAAGTTGGAGTAGATAGTAAAACTATTGAATCTTGGATCAGTGTATTAGAAGCGAGTTTTATTATATTTAGGTTAAAACCACATCATAAAAATTTTAATAAAAGAGTGGTAAAAATGTCTAAATTGTATTTTTATGATATCGGTCTAGTAAGTGCACTTTTAGGAATTCAAAACCCTGAGCAATTAGATGTTCATCCTTTTAAAGGAAGTTTATTTGAAAATTTAGTTGTAATAGAACTTTTAAAGCAACGATATAATAAAGGATTATCTAATAACTTGTATTTTTGGCGAAATAGTACAGGTCATGAAATAGATATACTTATAGATAATTTTGATGAATTGATTCCAGTTGAGATTAAATTAGGGAAAACTATAACTAATGAATTTTTTAAAGGATTAAAATATTGGAACAACTTAACTGGTTTTACTGGAGGTAAAGTAATATATGGAGGAGAAGATTATCAAAAAAGAAGTAATGAAATTGAAATAATACCTTTTCAAGAAATATCAAAAAATATTATAATTTAGAAGAAGAGATGCAGAAAATTCTAATTACTGGAGCAGCAGGTTTTTTGGGATCTCACTTATGTGATAGATTTATAGCAGAAGGGTTTCATGTGATTGCCATGGATAACCTGATCACGGGTGATATCAAAAATATAGAACACCTTTTTAAGCTACAACAATTTGAATTTTATCATCATGATGTAACCAAATTTGTTCATATCCCTGGAGAATTGGACTATATTCTACATTTTGCATCCCCAGCGAGTCCAATAGATTATCTTAAAATTCCGATTCAAACATTAAAAGTTGGATCTTTGGGTACACATAACCTTTTAGGATTAGCAAAGGAGAAGAAAGCAAGAATTTTAATAGCATCAACAAGTGAAGTGTACGGAGACCCTCTAGTACACCCTCAAAATGAAGAGTATTACGGTAATGTAAGTACTATAGGACCAAGAGGAGTATATGATGAAGCCAAACGTTTTCAGGAATCGATTACGATGGCATATCATACCTATCATGGATTAGAAACCAGAATAGCACGTATTTTTAATACCTATGGACCTAGAATGCGATTAAATGACGGTAGGGTAGTACCTGCTTTTATAGGACAAGCATTACGAGGAGAGGATTTGACAATATTTGGAGATGGATTACAAACCAGGTCCTTTTGTTATGTAGATGATCAAGTAGAGGGCATTTATAAATTACTTTTTAGTGATTATATATATCCTGTAAATATTGGTAATCCAGATGAGATAACGATCAAAGATTTTGCTGAAGAAATTGTGAAACTAACAGATACAAATCAGAAAGTAGTATATAAACCACTACCTATTGATGATCCAATGCAGAGACAACCAGATATCACGAAAGCCAAGGAAGTTTTAGATTGGGAACCCAAAATTGATAGGTCACAAGGAATGCGATTAACTTTAAACTACTTTAAAGAGTTTTCAAAAGAAGAACTTCAAAAAAGTGAGCATAGAGATTTTATGTAGTGTTTTATCTCGTATTGTGATAATACAACTTAATATAAAACGTTAATTGCTTCAAAACGCATTATAAGAAGTGAAATTAAAGAATTTAATAATCAATGCTACAAGCATGTTTTACAAAGAAGATGACTGGATAGTTATGACTTTTTGGAACAGCTTATATATTGCTTTCTTTTTATTACCACTAGGGATTAATCTTCCAACTCCATTTTTTGTGATTTCAATTATTTTTGGAGTCATTATGATGTTCAGATCTGATAAAAGTTTTATCCTCGATAATAAAATATTACTACTATTCCCTGCGTATTTTGTAGTAATGTCTCTTGGATTAATCTACACAGATAATTTATCTAGTGGATTCGATTTGATACAGCGATCATTGACATTGTTATTATTTCCGATCATTTTTTTGTTTGTCAAAGAAGATGCAACTACAGTAAGAAAACTATTTGATTTTTTACTGGTAGGCCTACTAGTCTCTTTCTGTTTTAATTTTTTTTGTGCCACAAACAATCTATTGCAATATGCGATTAACGGCAAAGAAGCTGTAAATACATTTTCGTTTATAGAACGATTGATAAAAGGGCGAAACTACTTCTTTATAGGTTCCTCTCTTTCAAGAGCAGTTAATGCAAACTATATTTCGATTTACATACTATTAGTGCTAAGCTACTATCTAAAAAACAAACTACAGACACGATTGCAAATGGTAGTGATTTTTGTTTTGTTTTTGTACCTCTTTTTACTTGCTTCTATTGCAGCATATGTGATTTTGGCAATTATGGCTATACTACTGATCGTTAATATCAAGGATAAGCAAAAAAAGTATACAATGATCATTATGTTTATGATGGGAGTGTTTTTATTTGCAAGCAACCCTAGAGTTTCAGATTTTTATGTGAGAATTAAAAGTTTTAATGAGACATTGGATTATGAAAACACCACTTCAGAGAAATCAAGAGTATTATCCTGGGATGCCAGTATCAAATTGATAAAAGAAGCCCCTTTTCTTGGATATGGGGTAGGAGATGCAAACGATGTTTTGATAAAAAAGTATAAAGAATTGAATTATACGTTTAATCATAAGAACAAGTACAACTCTCACAATCAGTTTTTGCAAACGTACTTGCAAACAGGTATTGTAGGTTTTGGTATTTTGGTCAGCATTTTTATCTTGTTAGGTATGCGTATGAAAAGAAGTAAAAATGAATTTTCGGTTTTCTTAATTCTTTTTATATCATTACTTTTTGAGTCTATGTTAGTTCGATTTAATGGGATTGTGTTTTTTTCTATCGTTATCCCTCTACTTTTAAAAAAGCGAAGTATTTTGAGTAGTAGAATTATTAGAAATGAGTAATGACTACCATTTTTATTACTAATAGGAAAAGATTAAGTCACTTCCTTAAAAAGAATTAGTAATACAAATTCTAATAAGTTATTTTTGAACCCTAAAAACAAGGTAAATTATCATGAACATTTTAGTACTTGGATCAGGAGGAAGAGAACATACATTTGCATATAAAATAGCACAAAGTAAACTTTGTAATAAGTTATTTGTAGCACCTGGTAATGCAGGAACAGCTGGTATAGCCACCAATATTGATATTTCGGTTACAGATTTTACAGCAATCAAAGATGTGGTATTGCGTGAGAGTATTGATATGGTAGTAGTGGGGCCAGAAGACCCTTTGGTACAAGGGATCAGTGATTTTTTTACCAAAGATGACCAATTAAAGAACGTTGTTGTCATAGGCCCTTCTAAAGAAGGCGCACAGCTAGAAGGAAGTAAAGAGTATGCAAAAGAATTTTTGTTCAGACATAATATCCCTACAGCAGCGTATCAGAGTTTTACAGCTGGGACTGTAGAAAAAGGAAAACAGTTCTTAGAAACCCTGCAACCCCCATACGTTTTAAAAGCAGATGGTCTGGCGGCAGGAAAAGGGGTGTTGATCTTAGAAGATATTCAAGAAGCCAAAGCAGAATTAGAAAACATGTTGACCAATAAGAAGTTTGGTGCAGCTAGTGAGAAGGTAGTGATAGAGGAATTTCTTGATGGGATAGAACTTAGTGTTTTTGTACTTACAGACGGAAAAAACTATGTAACACTGCCTACAGCCAAGGATTATAAGAGAATAGGAGAAGGAGATACAGGTTTAAATACTGGAGGTATGGGAGCAATATCACCTGTTCCCTTTGCTGATGATGCTTTTATGGCTAAGATCGAAAATCAAGTCATTAAACCTACAGTAGACGGACTGGCAAAAGAGAATATAGATTACAAAGGTTTTATCTTTATAGGATTGATCAAGGTAGGAGATGACCCAAAAGTTATTGAGTACAATGTGCGTATGGGTGACCCCGAGACCGAAGTAGTTTTGCCAAGAATAAAAACAGACTTGGTAACATTATTTAAGCATGTAGGAGATCAATCATTAGACAGCATTGATATTGAGTTAGACTCCAGAAGTGCCACTACAGTAATGACCGTTTCTGGCGGATATCCAGAAGCATATGATAAGGGAAAAGAGATTACAGGAATTGACACGATAACAGACTCTATCGTTTTTCAGGCTGGAACCAAGATAGATGGTGATAAAGTAGTAACAAACGGCGGAAGAGTGATTGCAATCACATCACTTGATGATGATTTTAGAACCGCATTGCAAAAATCATATCAAAGTGTAGAGAAACTTAATTTTGATAAAATGTATTATAGAAAAGATCTAGGATTTGACTTGTAAGAGCCAGATTTAAGGTCTGTAAAAAAGAAACCCGTTGTTTTTATAAAAACAACGGGTTTCTTTTTATTATTTGATTTCCTTTTATACTAATTTAGGAATGAATGAGCTGTAGGATCTCTATCCTCTTCATTATTGTCATTAAACTTTTTCAATTGTTTCATCCAATATAAAAAAGCAACAAAACCGATTAACATAAAAAACCAATTAATAAAATTGGCTCCAGACCAGCTTTCTAGCTCAAGTGCTCTCAAAGCATCAAGAGGAGCAAAAAGCACATCTACAAAAAAGGAATCTATAGCTTTAAAAAAATCGTTCATAACGGTTGAATATTTTTTGTAAAAAGTTTAAAGCCTTATACTTAAAAACTTTTTATAAATTAGTTCTATCATAAATAATGATAATAAATATATCATCGATTGCAAAAATATAAAAAATAGTAGTGTTATCAAGCTTTTTTAGTAAATCAAAACCAATTAATTATATTGTCATAGCATTGTATATGACAGTGTTCTTTGGTATTGCCTATTACAAAAAGGGTTTAGACCTAAAAAGCACCCCTATTCTTTTGGCTACAATAGGTCTCTTTTTATATGTTTTGCCTATGCTTGCACTTAATTTGGTAGCACAAAAAAATAACCTAACCAATAAAGGTACATTTACAATACTTTTGTATGCTTGCCTATCAGCAATACTTCCCAACTCATTGACAAATTTTTATATTCTAGTATCTAATGTATTTGTTTTATTAGCATTACAGAATATACTGCATTTACGAAATGAAAAACAGAGTAAAGCCAAGATTTTTAATGCTTCATTTTATATAGGATTAGCCTCATTAGCCTATTTTTGGAGTATTAGCTTTATACTCTTGGTCTTTTTAGGGATATTATATTTTACCTCCAAAGATTATAGAAATTGGATTATTCCTTTTGTAGGTATAAGCATAGCCTTTTTGTTTGCCAACTGCTTTACATTATTAGCCTATGATTCATTTTTTGCATTCACAGATTATATAGATTCATTTTCATTCTCATTCCAGAATTACCTGATAAAAGGGCAGTTGTTTTCTGTAGGAGTATTATCAATTTGTACGATTTTCTTTTTCTCGATATATCTTATTAAGTTTGGTCGAAAAGCAGTAAATACCAAGCCAATACTTAGATTAGTTATTGTGTATTTATTGATAGCTGTAGGGGTTGTAGTTATTTCTCCTTCAAAAGACACCTCAGAGTTATTCTTTGTTGTAGCACCCTTGGCACTCATGAGTACAGCGTATCTCGAGATGGATTATCGCCAGTTTGCCAAAGAGGTTAATCTATGGGTATTCATTCTCATGCCATTTATCATTTTATTGTTTTAAAATTCAATACGTATCATTTGTTTTATAGGTTGATTATCAGAGAAATATTTTTAAAATATAATTGGGTGAGATATCAATATAGCTATATAATACATACTATTACAAAATATAATACCTTTGCATAAATTATAGAAAATAATAAGATACATGTTTACCGATAAAGCAAATTCCATTTTTAAAGAAGTTATAGAAAAATACCATGTGATTGATACTGTAGATCAGGAGTTCTCTAATCCCTATGACAGTAAATCACAAGCTATAGAGCATTTGTTGTATCGTAAATGTTGGATTGATACAGTACAGTGGCATTATGAAGATATTATACGTGATCCAGAAATTGATCCCATTGCTGCATTAAAGCTAAAAAGACAGATAGACGCTTCTAATCAGGATAGAACTGATATGGTAGAGTATATTGATAGCTATTTTCTAGAATTATACAAAGAAGTAGCACCCAAAGCATCTGCAACGATCAATACAGAAAGTCCAGCTTGGGGTATAGACAGGTTGTCTATTTTAGCATTAAAAGTATATCATATGCATGTAGAAACTATTAGAGAAGGAGCTACAGCAGCGCATAAGGCTGCATGTCAAAAAAAATATGATATTTTACTTGAGCAACAAGTAGATTTATCTACGGCCATTGATACATTACTGAGTGATATAGAAAATGGGGATAAGTACATGAAGGTATACAAGCAAATGAAAATGTACAATGATGATGAATTAAACCCAGTATTGCGTGGCGGCAAATAATATCAGGAAACTAGGCGGTTCTGAGGCGAATATTTTGGTAATACGATTATCTGCCATGGGGGATGTTGCAATGACCATTCCTGTATTACGGGTTTTTAGAGCAACCTATCCAGATGTAAAACTAACAGTACTTACAAGAAAATTCTTTGCCCCCTTATTCTCTGATATAGATAATCTAGAGGTATATCATGCCGATGTAGATAAGAAGCACAAAGGAATCTTGGGGCTTACTAGATTATCTAATGAATTAAAAAAACAGAAAATCACTGCCGTTGCCGATTTGCACAATGTGCTACGCTCTAATATACTCAAGAATTTATTCTTTTTAAAAGGAATAAAAACCATTCAAATAGATAAAGGTAGAGCAGAGAAGAAGGCATTGACTCGATCAAAAGGCAAGGTATTCAAACAATTAAAAACCACCCACCAGCGCTATGCAGATGTTTTTTCGGCATTGGGATATCCTATAGATCTCTCTACCCATAGATTTCCTGCAAAACAATCTTTGACACCTGATATTCTAGAACTTACCCAGAATTCAACCAAGAAGTGGTTAGGGATCGCCCCTTTTGCACAATATGACAGCAAAACATACCCACTAGAATCGATCGTTGAGGTGATCGATACATTGGATAAAGAAGAGAACTTTGAGATTTTCTTGTTTGGTGGTGGTAAGCGTGAGGCCGATATTTTGAATAATATAGCGAGCAAATATAAAAATGTCACCAATGTAATAGGCAAATTACCCTTTGAAGGAGAATTAAAATTAATAGGCAACCTAGACATCATGCTATCTATGGATAGTGGCAATGCACATCTAGCCGCTATGCACGGTGTGCCAACCATTACATTATGGGGTGTTACACACCCCTATGCTGGCTTTATGCCATTTGGCCAACCAATAGAACATGCTATTTTGCCAAACCTTGCCAAGTATGATCAAATACCAACATCTATATATGGTAATAAGGTGCCAGAAGGGTATGAAAATGTAATGAATAGCATACCGCCACAAAAGGTAATTACTATGATTAATAAACTATAGAATCATACTTATTTTCTCCTTCAGATAAAAAATCTATATAAAATTAGCCACTCTAGGTTATGCAACCTTTATAGATTCTGTATGTAACTTTATACGTAAGGCGATATAAAAATCAAAAATAACCCTCTCTGTTATGCCATTTTCTTCTAGATTTATTTTCTCTATATAAGAATCCAGCATATTATAATACCACTCCCATAACGTATCTGTTCTATCTGTAAAGCCAACCAAGGATAAAATAGCAGAACCTAGCTCTATACTGTAGCTAGAGGTATCAAACCCTATAGTATCTAATTGATGTGCAAACTGGGTGCTAATCAGTTCATTTTTGATAAGTAATAAAATCAAATCTTGATTTGCAGGTAGCTTAAATGTTGGAAAACCTTGAGCCTCTAAGTCTATTTTCATCTTTTTTATATTTAGTGTTTTTTTGATTTAGATAAAACTAGCGTAGTTCCCGGCCTTTGGTAAAACATATACTGTAATAGCTATATGTCAAGTGCTACCTTCTATAAAAGAAGCGGGCATGTATCGTTCTGACTTAAAATTTTAAAAAAAGAGCTCTGAATAGGATAACTTATCAACTCCTTTTGTATACTAGTAAGATAGAAGAAAACCTTCTATCCTTTTTTATAAACTAACAGATTTACAGGATTGCAGGGTAGGAGATGCAATTTGGTCCTGATACGGGGTAGCCTTGAATCTGTAAAAAAGGCTTTATTTTTTTGAAGCTCTGCGATATGCTGCTTTTTCTTCTGCAACTTTGAGCAACTCTGTAGAGCAGTTCATCTCATAGATTTGTTTACCAATCTTATCACTTACATACTCGTCATTAATCTCATCAAAAGGGATTTCAAAAATTTCTGCCAAGGTTGGAAGTTTGGATGGATCAAAATTACGCTTCTCATTCTCCATTTTGCTCAAATTTGCAGCATCTAATCCCAATAAAGCAGCTAGTTGGGTCAAGGTGAGCCCTTTGTTTTTTCTATGCGTTTTTATATACTCTCCAAAAGTTTCCTTCATTTGACTTGTCAATAGTTGACAAATATACTTATTTTTATTCAAGAAAAACAAGAGCGTTTATAAGTTTTTCTTCTACTTCTTCTCCTTGATAGATTCCTTCTTTAGAGACCGCAATCTCTTCATTATTAAAAGCTACCATGTTATAATCAGTATTCGCTCATAGCTATATTAGCTTGCTTAGACAGTAAAGAATAGGTTATGAGGTCATGCCTCTTTCTCTAAAAATTCTGTGGCTATTATTGAAATATGTGGGCTTTCTAAAAACCTAAAATCAAGAAAAAACCTAAAATATTCTGTCATGTCTTCGTCCTTTACCTTCTCTACATAGATGGGTAATTCTTTTTCTAGATAGAACTTCATATTGATCACAGTATGCTCAATAGGTATATACAGCTTGATTTTATGCTCAAGCCCCTCATAGGGTATGGTTATATACACACTGCTTTTAAACTTTGTAACTGCTTTATCCTTATGATACTTATTGGAGTAGCTATACTCTGAACTTCCATAAAAATATGGGTCGTTTGGGTCTAATTCATTATCATAGATGTCTACAGGAATGCTTTCTCGCCAGTGGAATCCATCTACTTTTACAGTATCTAGCGGAATCTTAAACTTGGGTAATGATAACAAAAAGCGCTCAAATTTTTTATAAGCTACTTCTTCTTTAATTTTTGGTCTAATACTCAAAAATCCCACAAATAGTAGTATGATAGCGATGATAAATAGTGCCATATTATTGTATTGTTTGCCAGTTATATACTCTCTTAATTATTTTTTTAATTTTGGATATAGGTATCCTATACACTTGTTTTTTGAACAGTGTCATGATGAGGTATAAAACTCACCTATCTACTGGAATGTTTTTGGAAAAACCCTTTTGTTTTGGCTTATTCTAGTTCTTGTATTACTAGCTGTTGCCAGATTAATAGTCTTAATTAAGGCTTAATCATTTAATAAAACCCCATTATTATAAATACTTTTTTTTATTGGATACCCCTTGCGATCATAAATAAGCCATA
>NZ_PGUB01000070.1:0-26517 GCF_002924285.1 Aquimarina sp. I32.4
CCGCTTGTACGTAACTATGGAAACCTTGCTCTGGATTATTAAGTCGTTTTGATAATCCATCGTGTACAGCTGGAGTAATGATTCGCTTGCGCTGCTGTTTTTCTTTTGAATTCAAAAGCATGGCGAATAAACCTCCTTCTTTATATAACTTGAGCCAAAGTTCCATACTACGAACGTGATATCCTAAATGTTCTGCCAAGGCTGATTGTGTAGAAAAGCTTGATTCTCTAATATGTAACAAAGATTGTAGTCGTAATACATTTTTAGGATTAGTCTCTTTTCTGATTAAATTCCGTAAATGACTTGAGGATTCTTTTACTTCTAATAATATATGCTTACCCATTCTTTAAATATACGAAAAATTTATCCGTAAATTGTATTATTTCCTAATTCTAAAAAACAAATGATAAACCCCTGAAAACAGGTATAAATAAATAGAAAAGAGGTGTTAACTTTGATATCGAATTGTATAACATACAATTAATTATTGGTAACTGTTTTTGAGTGTGATTCTGTTTTTTGAATTTGTGATTTAGCTTTAAGTCTCAATAAAAATAATGTGATCACTACAAATCAGCAATAATTATAATGTATGAAAACACTATATATATTACATACTAGTGTATATGATTTACCTTTTAATTAGTTAGTTGTTTCGCCTTTGGTACTCTGATTATTAATTTTCACATCAACAAGTATGGTTTAATTGATAGGTTTTGAATCATATTAATCAAGATTAAGAAATTAGGGATGATTTTATGTAGAAAATCAGAGTTTATTTACCAAAGGTTTGATACAAAAAAGCACCTTATGGTAAACATAAGGTGCTTTTTATATTATATCTTTTCTGTTCTTTTTATCTAGAACCCGTAGTTGACACCAAGCCCAAATACTTCTCTAATTTGAAAACCTTGAGAGGCATTGTCATCATATATTGCCTGAAACGTAAAGTTAGTAGACAAATACTTATTGATTGTCATCACAACATTTGCAGTATAATCAATATCTATATTTTGAGGATCCTCTAGATAATTAGAGTATAGGTTCAAAATGTTCTCTATTGATACATTTTTCATGATATCAAATTTTGCATACCCGTTTAGTGATGCACCAAACTCAAAACGAGAAGTTTCATTAGCTTCTACTCCAAAATACTCATTGTCAGCATCAAGTAAATTATTTGGATTATTGATGTCTGTAAAATCACTATCTATAAAGATAAATCTTGCAGTTGCAGGAGCTATATTTACTTTTAGGTTATCACTTTTTTTCCATAACATACCAGGTCCAAACTGTAGATATGCAGGAGAAAAAATATGTGTTTTTTCTGTTCTGATTTCTCGTGTACCAATAACATTTCCTGTATTTTGGTCAACAATATTTTCTTCACCAAATTCATACCCTTTATCAAACTGCGTTTTGAAGTTTAAGAAAAAAGAGTAATACCATAGTGATTCTTTGATCTGTTTACCAACCAGAGAGTTAAATTCGAAACGGTCATTGGTTTTACGTGTAAACTCTTGGTCTTTAAGTTTTGTAAGACCATAATCAGCAAGGATTTTATTATCCCAAGTAATATCACCTTTACGATAATTCATATCATATGACAATGATAGGTTACCAGCAATATTAGAAGTTCCCCCTGCTTGCCAATTAGCATTAAAAGCGGATTGATTGAATAAGAAACTAATATTTCCCCCTCTTGTCCATCCTTCTTTTGGAGCTTCTTCTTTTGCTTCTTCTTGTGCAAATAGGATTGTAGAACCAAGTAGTAGCACTACTGTTAGCAATGTTTTTTTCATTTGATAGATAGTTTTAGGCGAATTAATTCGGCCATTTTTAAAAGTTAGATAATTTATTAACTGATATCAATAACCAGTGTAATTTTTTACGTTGGCAAATATATTTTAAGAAACGTTTTTTATTCTAAAAGTGTACTAAGAGGCTAGTGTTTTTCGATAAAAGACAAAATTAATAGACAAAATGAATTATTTTCTTTTGTATAGTGGAACAGAAGAACAAGCCTCACCATACATAATACTTTTGGCTACGGGTTGTAACTTTTGGATCAGGTCTATATAAGCACCTTGAGGAACGGGTTTATTGGTACACCCTTTTATAATGATAAATTTATCCTGATACTCAGAAACATCAAGAGTACGTATGATTTCTGAGTATATCATAGTTTCTAGGTTATCTAGTGTGCCTACAACTATTTTTTTTGCAAGAGGGAATAATGAGCTGGTCAATAAAAGATATGCCCAGCCAGGGATAATTGCATCTGTAGAACAGTACAAGGCTACATAAGTATCTTGGTATTGATTCCAGTCATGATTTGATACATGCGCTCTAAAGTCTTTTTCGCGTAGCACCAACCCCTCAAAAAGCCAGTCTTTGATGTCAAAGAGAATACGGTTTCCTTTTGGGTAATAATCTTCTAGATCAAAAGTTATCAGTTTCGTATTATTTGCAACTCTATTTATAATTTCATCAGCCATGATGTTATCTATTTTTTCTTTACACACAGATATTATTTATATCCTATTTTCTCTGATAGGTTGACATTGCTCTTTGCAAAATTACCTGTACCAAATGCAATTTCTTTTCCATCCTCATTATACATAGTTGCTTCTGCTACAAAAAGGTTTCTAGATTTTGATTTTATTTTTCCTACAGACGAAATGATTCCTTTATGAGCTGGTCTAATCAGATTAATATTAAACGAGGTCGTGAGTACAAAAGCATCTTTTATGATAGAATTCACCGCAAAAAAAGCGGCATCATCCAATAGTTTAAAATAGACAGAACCATGTATGGCTCCTAGTGCATGAAAATACTTTTCAGAAATTTCCATATTTATTTGTGCCAGACCTTCAGAAACTTTAATTGTTGTAGTATCATACAATGCAATATTAATATTTGCTTGTAGATACATTTTTTCTAACTTGGTATAATGTTCTTGATTCATTTTAGTGTTTAATAATACATACCAAAGACAATCTTATGTAAGCTTATAAGATGGGTTAAAGCATTCCTAATTCTAATTTTGCTTCTTCGCTCATTAAATCTTGAGTCCATGTTGGGTCAAAAGTAAGCTCCATTTCTACATCATTTACTTCATCAAGAGATTTTACTTTTTCTCGTATTTCTTCTGGTAGTGACTCTGCTACAGGGCAGTTGGGAGAAGTAAGTGTCATCAGAATTTTTACATCATAATCTTCATTAACAAATACATCATATATCAACCCTAGCTCATATATATCAACGGGAATTTCTGGATCATATATTGTCTTTAATACGCGTACAATTTTTTCTCCCAGATCATCTGTATCTATAGCTTCTTCACTCATTTTTTTTGTTTTAATTTTTCTTTTAGACAAACTACACTTACCAAAAACAGATTTAATCTAATTGAGTTTGGTAGGCAATAGCATACATTTTTAATTGCTTAATCATACTTACTAAGCCATTTGCACGAGTAGGCGACAAATGCTCTTTCAGACCTATTTTATCTATAAAATCAGTATTTGCTTTAATAATATCAGCTGGATGCTGCTCAGAAAATACACGAATCAATATAGCAATAATTCCTTTGGTAATAATAGCATCACTGTCTGCCGTGAATTCTATTTTATTGTCTTTCATATCGGCATGCACCCATACTTTACTCTGACAGCCTTTTATAATATTCGTATCTATTTTATACTTTTCTTCAATAAGAGGTAATGATTTACCCAATTCAATCATGTACTCATAGCGTTGCATCCAATCATCAAACATGCTAAACTCATCAACAATCTCTTCTTGAATTTCTTGTATTGTCATTGCTTACAAATTTTTAACAAAAGTACGATAAGAATTATTGCTATTCAATACTTTCTGATAATGATCGTATAGTATTAACTAATAGTTGTATTTTTTTGTGATGCTATATTAACTCAGCATCATTTGTGCTTTTTTGACAGCATTTACTAGTATATCGATTTCTTCTTTGGTATTATAAAATGAAAAAGAGGCTCGTATAGTTCCTGGAATTTTATAGAAATCCATGATAGGCTGTGCACAGTGATGTCCTGTTCTTACAGCAACCCCTAATTTATCTACAATTGTTCCTACATCATAAGGGTGGATATTATCTAGATTAAAGGAAATTACAGAAGTCTTATTCTTAGAAGTACCATAAATTCTTAATCCTTCTATTTCTAATAATTTTTTTGTGCCATATGATAACAATTTCTCTTCATAGCTTGCAATAGCATCAAAACCTATAGCATTCATATAATCCAGAGCCACTCCAAAAGCAATACCTCCACAAATATTAGGTGTACCCGCTTCAAACTTATGTGGTAATCCAGCATAGGTAGTTTTCTCAAAAGTTACCTCCTCTATCATCTCTCCTCCTCCTTGATACGGTGGGATTTTGTGTAGCCATTCTTCTTTTCCGTATAATACACCTACTCCTGTTGGGCCACATAATTTATGTGCAGAAGCTACATAGAAATCTACATCCAAAGCCTGAACATCAGGTTTGATATGCGGGCAAGCTTGTGCTCCATCTATTAATACCGCAGCACCTACATGATGTGCTTTTTTTATAATTTCTTCGATAGGGTTTATAGTACCCAATGCATTAGAAATATGATTGGTAAATACAAGTTTAGTTTTATCAGAAAGTAATTGATCGTATACATTCATCAATAATTCTCCTTCTACATTCATAGGAATTACCTTGAGTATGGCACCTGTTCGTTCACATAACATCTGCCAAGGAACTATATTAGAGTGATGTTCTAGAGCCGAAACAATAATTTCGTCTCCTGCGGTAAGAAGGTCGGTAAAGCCAGTAGCAATTATATTGATGCTGTGTGTTGTACCAGCGGTAAGAATGATCTCATGAGTATGCTTTGCATTAAAGTGTTGTTGTACTTTTTTGCGGGCAACCTCATAGGCATCTGTTGCTTCTTGTGAGAGGGTGTGTACGCCTCGATGAATATTTGCATTGTAATTGCTATAATAATCTACAATTGCATCTATGACTATTTGTGGTGTTTGAGATGTGGCCGCATTATCAAAGTATACCAAAGGTTGTCCGTTTACCGTTCTTTTGAGAATAGGAAAATCTTCTCTGATTTTCAATACATCTAGCATATCAATTTCTTTTTGCAAAAGTAACAAGTATTTCTATGAGGATTGTTTATTTTTAAAATGATTTAATCCTTTTTCTTATGAATCGATTCAGAAAAAAACTCGGACTTTTATTTTTAGTATTAATCGCAATCCTTTGTGTTGTTATTATTTTCAATTATCCAAAGCTCACAATATTGGCAGGATATTCTGCAAAAAACATGAATTCATCTGTTTTTATTGCATCTCGTGATGTAGACTATACAGATCATAATGATAATAATTTCGCTCCCGTTCATTTGGCTGATGATACAGTAGATTATAAAAAGAAAACGGCTACGGCTACTGTTTTTGGGCTTAAGAAAAGAAAAGCCATCTATAGAGAAGGGCTGGGTAGTGTTTTGATTGATGATAATTTTGATGAGAATACTCCTGTATTGATACCTAATAGAACTGGAAAACCTTCTGGATTATCATATCCATACGGAGAACTAGATCAAAAAGACACTGTTTTTACAAATATTGATTATGATAAAATAAATAAAACGGTGTCTTCAATTTTTGATCTCAAAGGAGAGGATATACAAAAAACAAGGGCAGTTCTTGTTCTCTACAAAGACCAGATTATTGCAGAACGATATACAGATGGGATCGATAAGAACTCTAAACTACTGGGGTGGTCTATGACCAAAAGTATTTTTAGTACTGTGTATGGTGTATTACAAAAACAAGGAATTCTTACTATTGATGACAAAGCTCCTGTAAAAGAATGGCAAAACGATACAAGAAAAGAAATAACAATCAATAATTTATTGCAAATGAATTGTGGATTGGAGTGGGAAGAGGATTATGGTTCTATATGTGATGCTACAAAGATGTTATATATAGATGCTGATATGACAAAGGCTCAAATCAATAAAAAAGCAATTCATAAGCCTAATGAGTTTTGGTACTATTCATCTGGCGTTTCAAACTTATTATCTGGTATTTTGCGTAGTAAGTTTGATACATATCAAGAGTATCTTGATTATCCATACCGTGAGTTTATTGATAAGATTGGTATGCATTCTATGCTTATAGAAACAGATATGGTTGGTAATTATGTAGGTTCCTCATATTCTTGGGCAACGGTAAGGGATTGGGCTAAATTTGGTGTACTATATCTACATAAGGGGAATTGGAATGGTGATCAGATTTTTGATAAAGAATGGGTTGACTATGTTACAACACCAAGTCCTACCTCTGAAGGAGATTATGGAGGACATTTTTGGTTGAATGCAGGTAGTTTTTATCCCGATGCGCCTAGAGATATGTTTTCTGCAAATGGATATCAAGGACAACGGGTATTTATTATTCCATCCAAAGATTTGGTAATTGTACGCTTTGGATTAATCGGGGATAAAGGGGTTGATTTTAATACGTTTCTTAAAAACATGGTTAGTGCCGTAAAATAACACCTTTCAAAAAATAGAAGTTCTTAAAAATCACGAGTATCATCAAACCATTGCAACGCTTTTTCTTGTTTGATTTTTATAGGAGAAGTAATAATAAGTTGTTCTACACCTAGCCCTACATCTTCTCTTTCTGATGTTTCTATACCCGATAGAGCGTTAATCGATTTAATAAATACCACAATTGCAGTTTTTACTTCTTTTTCTGATGTTGCAGAGGATATAGTTTGAACCGCAGTTTTATATGATTTTATAGCAATTTTTTCGTTCTTTTTTATCCATCCTGAAAATGGCAGGCCATATGCTTCTGTAAACCAGAATGGTTTTCTTAATTTGGATACAGAAGCATATTTCATTTCTCGTTGTTTCGATAATTTTCTAAGATCCGTTCGTAGTAATTTCCCCGAAGACTCTTCAATATTCCAACCAATAAATGATACTAATGATGGCCATTTGTTGAATTCTGGAAAATCACTGATATCAGGACAATATCGTATTGCTAAAGATTCTAAACTTTTTAATTGTTCCAAGCTTTTTAAATTAGTCAGGTTTCCTGACAATGCAAGGTGTGTAATATTTTTAAACTGCAATAAGCTTTTACAATCGAATGGTTGTCCTAGCGGAGTTACTTTTATATCAACAGAAGTTACTGCCTCAAAAGCTTCAAAATTGGGTAATGTATATGGTGTTTTTTTGATTCTTGAAGTGTCTGGGTAAAGCCCCAATTGTGGAACTGAATTAAGGTTTTCTTTTTTACATTGAAATACATCAAGGTTTCCTACCAGATTCAGATTATTTATATTTCCTACATTGGTTACGGTTATGCTTTTTTGTAATTGAATTGTAAGCCTATTAATCTGTGCTTTCTCAAGATCTACTGAAACATTTGTAAGAGGAGTCCATTGAAAATCTTCTATTGGGCGTTTTTCTGACCATTTTATAAACCCAAGATCATTACCCCAATAATAAAAGAATCTCGGCCAATGTGAACCTGCTGGTGTATTGAGTTTATCAAACGCGATCCAATTAATTGTCTTATTATGATCTACGAGCACATCATATAAATCTGGTGCCATTGTTGTGCTACCTATAGAAAAACTACCCTGCCCTGCAGGAATGTATACACTGTGGCTATTCTCTCCTGTCAAAGATAGAGTTAGGTTTTCTTCTCGGCTCATATTTTCACTGATATAATTAATAAAAAATGGGGTCTAAAAGATATAGTTTGCTACCTACCAAAATAGTCATAATAACGTTTGGCGTGTTGCTCATAACGTTTGATTAGTTCAATATTTTTATTTTCTAATGATGTTAATTCTTTTCTTACGTCTGTAGATACAGGTATATACCAATCAATTGCAGAATCAAAGAAATAACGCATTTTTCTGTTTTTAAAAGAATATCCGTGTCTGGCATAGATTAAATTTCGTAATATCTCTAATTCACCTTTATTGAGGTTCTCTACATCTTGATTTGTGAGTTCTTGAGAAGAAGCGTTTAATTTTGATATAATAGAAGGATCAATTGATTCAAACTCTCCATTTTCTTCATCTTGAGAATTGTGTAAGCTCAGGTTATAATCATATTCTTCGTCAAAATGTAAATTTAATCCTGCATTGTATTCAAATTCTTTTTTATCAAGATCATACTTTCTTTTGGGTACTGCCAATTGGTTATTATTGGCAATCCATACTCCTTTTATTTTATTTTTTTCTGGATAAAGGGTAAACTCAAAAACACCATCATATTTATCATCTCCTGGTTCTGTAACTTTAGCAAAAAGTGTTACTTTGTCAAAACTCCCTTTGAATGGTCTTGAATTACCTGCAACTACAGAGTGTCCATATAATGAATCATTTTGTATACGATCTACAGAGATATTAATTCTATTGTGATATGATCCCTTTTTTTTATGCACATCTTCATAACTAGAAGTAATAAAAGCACCTACATAGAAACCAAGTAAATTAGAATTAGAATCAGGTACGGTCTCTTGTTTTTTTGATACATCATCAGGAGTTTCTGTTTCTGCCTTATTTATCTCTTCTTTATTTGGTAAAACATCATGTTTTTTTTCTTCTTTTTTACAAGAAAAAATAGTGATAGCAATAATTAGTAGAATTATTTTTTTCATTTTTTTAGATACTTTATAATTATAATTTCAGCTACTATAAGGTTTAAAGCCCATCCTAACCATGCAACAATTTGGTATACATCCATTGGTCTGGGCTGAAAAATTAGAACAATCAAATATTTCCATAACCGTAAAGTTATAGCAGATAATGTTAACGCAAAGCTTCTAATCATAAAAAATTGATGCTTTGTATAGTTTCTTTGTCGTAAAGCTCGTACTGCTTGTAAGCTAAACCAGAACCACCCTATCGCTAATATACAAAATGCTAATTGTGACCAAAATCCACCATTGGCATAATATCCTAGTATTAATCCAGAAGGGGCGGCAAATAGTAATACCGATAGCAAATAGATCCACCCTATAACTTTATGAACTTTTGAAAATTGTGTTCTTATTTTTTTTGAGAACTGTGTAAATCCAGCAAAGAGCGAAAAAACAGAAAAGGTTACATGAATATAAAATGCAATTTTATAATGAGTAAGGTGAGTGTATTGTTGCTTGATTCGTAAAAAAGCAACATCAAAATCTATGGGAAAGTACTGTATTGTAATTTGAAACATTAATATACAAAAGAATGCATATAGCAATAGAAGAATAAAATGATAAGCATTGTTTACTTTCTTCATAGGAACTAAAAAAACCTCTACAAATATATGAAGAGGTTTATATACTGTACTAGTTTTGATTGTTTTTATAAATCAAAACCTATATTAACACCGAGTTTATTGGCTATTAATTTATTAATTCTACTTTTTAGCTGTGGTATTTTTACACTTTCTAATACATTATTCGCAAATGCATACATTAATAATGCTCTACCTTCTTTTTCTCCTATTCCTCTAGAGCGCATATAGAATAATGCATCGTCATCTAATTGCCCGATAGTACATCCATGAGAACATTTTACATCATCGGCAAAAATCTCTAATTGAGGCTTAGAGTTTATAGTTGCTTTATCACTTAACAAAATGTTATTGTTAGATTGAAAAGCATTTGTTTTTTGAGCTTCTTTGTTTACAATAATTTTACCATTAAAAACTCCAGTAGCTTTTTCATCAAAAATACCTTTGTAATCTTGATGACTTTCACAATTTGGTTCTGCATGATGTACCAGTGTATTGTGGTCTACATGTTGTTTTCCCTCAATGATAGTTACCCCATTAAGTATAGAATCGATCCCTTCTCCTTTTTGATAAAAGTTAAGGTTATTTCTGGTAATATTTCCTCCAAAAGCAAAAGTATGTACAGATGCTATACTTTGTGCGTGTTGCTCAATGTGTGTATTATCTATCAAAGAAGCATTTTGATTATCATTTTGAATTTTATAATAATCTACAATGGCTCTTTTATCTGCAAAAATTTCTGTAACCGAGTTAGTTAATACTGGGTTTTCTGTCAAACTCTGGTGACGCTCAATGATTTGTACATGAGAATTCTCTTCAACTACAATCAAGTTACGAGGTTGTAGCATTTGGGCAGATTCTTTTCCTGTAGAGAAATGTACTATTTGGATTGGCTTATCTGCCAACTTATTTTTTGAAATATAAATATAGGCTCCTTCTTTTGAGAAAGCAGTATTTAATGATGCAAGACCATCACTAGGTACTATTTTATTAAAATAGTTTTCAATTACTGGCTTATATTTTTCATTCGTCAAAGCAGATGACATCAAGCATACATCTATTTTATCATGAGTTGTTTCAGATAAATGGGAAGAATACGTACCATCTATAAATACGATTTTGTAAGTATCAAGATCATGAAGAAAATATTTTCTTATGTCTTTGAACTCTAAAGTGTTTTCTTCATTAGGAAAAATACTGTAATCGTGTTTTAATACGTTATTTAGAGAGGTATACTTCCAAGCTTCTTCTTTTTTGGTAGGAAACCCTTTTTCTTCAAAAGTCTTAATGGCTTGACTTCTAATATCATGCACTTTTGAATCTACATCTACTGTATTTTCAAAAGCTAAAAAAGAAGACATTAATTTATCTTTCAACTCCATATTTAATTCCATGTTTTGTTTCTTTTGAAACAGTTTTCAAGTATAAGAGATTACTCTCTTCTGAACACTTTATAATTTAAACAACCGATTATCTTATAAGCCCAAAAACTGAGGATTATGCATTTATTTCTTCTTTGATCCAATCGTATCCTTTTTCTTCTAGCTCAAGGGCTAATTCTTTGGTGCCTGATTTTACGATTTTACCATCGTATAGTACGTGTACAAAATCAGGAATGATATAGTCAAGTAAACGTTGGTAGTGAGTAATTACAACAATAGCATTATCTTCACTTTTCAATTTATTTACTCCATTAGCTACAATACGAAGCGCATCGATATCTAGTCCAGAATCTGTTTCATCAAGTATAGCTAATTTGGGTTCCATCATAGCCATTTGAAAGATTTCATTACGTTTTTTCTCTCCTCCAGAAAACCCTTGATTAAGTGATCGAGATAAGAATTTGCGATCAATTTCTAATAATTCAGATTTTTCGCGAATTTTTTTAAGCATATCTTTTGCTGGCATTTCTTCTAAACCTTGCGCTTTTCTGGTCTCGTTGATAGCGGTTTTCATGAAATTAGTTACTGTTACTCCTGGGATTTCTATAGGATATTGAAAAGAAAGAAATACACCTTTGTGAGCACGTTCTTCTGCTGCAAGTTCTTCAATGTCTTCTCCATCCAAAAGTATTTTTCCTTTGGTAACTTCATATTCTTCTTTACCCGCAACAATACTCGCCAGTGTACTTTTTCCAGCACCATTAGGTCCCATAATAGCGTGTATTTCTCCTGCTTTTACATTTAGGTTAAGACCTTTTAAAATTTCTTTACCTTCGACACTTGCGTGTAAATCTTTTATTTCTAACATGATATACTATGTTTATCTCTTACTTGAGATATTATTTAATTTTCCTTTTGCAAGCTTGTGCCTTTAGCATCTTCAGAAGACCTAATTTTGGTTGGTAATTCTGATGTTGGGGCACTTACTCCAATAATTTCTTTTATTTCTACTATTTCTTCCCAACCTTTTTCTGGGTTAGGTTTTACGATTCCTTTGATTACTACAGGAACCATATCATATTCTTCTCTTTGTAGTGGTTCTATTTTTTTGGCTAATTCTAGAGTAGCATCATTAATTATTACTCCATAAATAAAATTATCTCCTTTTATTACTGCTGCATCATCAATGAGAATAAATTCACCTCGTATTAAATCAGGTTCTTCATTAGAATTAGATTTACAAGAAAAAAGAATAAGGCTTAAGATGATTAAAATAAATGATTTTTTCATTGATGTGAGATATTTGATGGTTTCAAGATTAGCCCACAGAACCCTCCAGAGAAATCTCAAGAAGCTTTTGAGCTTCTACAGCAAACTCCATAGGTAGTTTATTCAAGACCTCTTTACTAAAACCATTAACAATCAAAGCAATTGCTTTTTCTGTATCGATTCCTCGTTGGTTACAGTAAAAGATCTGATCTTCACCTATTTTGCTTGTAGTTGCTTCATGTTCTATTTGAGCTGTTTTATTTTTAGTTTCTATATAAGGAAACGTATGTGCGCCACATTCATTGCCCATCAATAGAGAATCACATTGAGAAAAATTACGTGCATTGGTTGCTTTACTACTTATATGCACTAATCCACGGTAACTATTTTGAGATTTTCCGGCAGAAATACCCTTAGAAATAATAGTACTTTTGGTGTTTTTACCCAAGTGTATCATTTTTGTACCCGTATCTGCTTGTTGAAAATTATTGGTGACAGCGATAGAATAAAATTCTCCGACAGAGTTATCTCCTTTTAGGATACAAGAAGGATATTTCCAAGTAACAGCTGATCCTGTTTCTACTTGTGTCCATGAGATTTTGGCGTTGGTTTCGCACAACCCTCTTTTGGTTACAAAATTATAAACTCCTCCTTTACCTTCGGCATTACCAGGGAACCAATTTTGTACGGTAGAATATTTTATTTCTGCATCATCTAGTGCTACTAATTCAACAACGGCAGCATGTAATTGGTTTTCATCACGAGAAGGAGCTGTACATCCTTCTAGGTAACTTACATAACTTCCTTTATCAGCTATAACTAGTGTTCTTTCAAATTGTCCTGTTCCTGCCTGATTAATTCTAAAATAGGTAGATAGTTCCATTGGACAACGAACGCCTTTTGGAATATAACAGAATGAACCGTCACTAAATACAGCCGAGTTTAAGGCTGCATAAAAATTATCTTTTTGAGGAACTACAGATCCAATATATTTCTTAACCAATTCGGGATGTTCCTTAATTGCTTCAGAGATAGAACAAAATATAATTCCTTTTTCTGCTAGTGTTTCTTTGAAGGTAGTAGCAACAGATACAGAATCCATTACAATATCTACAGCAACACCTGCCAGTTTCTTTTGCTCGTCTAGAGAAATTCCTAGTTTTTTAAACGTTTCCAGTAGTTCAGGATCAACCTCATCAATACTATTGTATTTAGGTTTTTTATTGGGTGCCGAATAGTAAGAAATACCCTGAAAATCAGGCTTTTCATATGTAACATTCGCCCATTCTTTTTCCTCCATCTGTTCCCAAATACGAAATGCTTCGAGTCTCCATTCTGTCATCCATTCTGGCTCTTCTTTTTTCTTAGAAATTGCTCGAACTATATTTTCATTAAGACCAACAGGAAAAGTATCAGATTCTATGTCTGTGTAGAATCCATACTCATATTCTTTGGTTTCTAATTCTTTTTTTAAATCGTCTTCAGTATATGCCATCTTCTTTGTCCTAAAAATAATTTTAGGCTCTTTTTTTATCAATTAAAGGGAAAAACTTTCTCCACAACCACAGGTTCTACTTGCATTGGGATTGTTAAAAACAAAACCAGTACCGTTTAAACCACCTGAATATTCGAGAGTAGTACCGATCAAATAGAGGAAACTTTTTTTATCCACAATGATCTTTACATCGTTATCTTCAAATACTTTATCTTCTTCATGTTGTGCTTTATCAAACTTTAAGTCATATGATAAACCAGAACATCCCCCACTTTTTACTCCTACACGCACATAATCGGTAGTAGTATTATAGCCATCCTCTGTCATTAGTTGGATGATCTTATTTTTTGCTCCGTCTGATACCTTAATCATACTTTTATAAATAGATTAATTCTAATATTAAATGCAAATATACTACATAAGTAGTTTTTATACACAAAACCTAACATATATCTACTATATAATAGCATAGTTAAAAGTTATACTAGTCTTTAAATCGGGTTTTTAGAATTCAGAAAAACGATTATCATTTAAAAAATCGTCATCGGTAAGCGTTTTTAAAAAAGAGATGATATACTGTTTTTCTTGAGGAGTCATTGAGATTCCCAGAGTATCGTTTTGTTTTAATATGGGGTCTAAAGTTTCTGAGTTTTCGATCCCATTACTATAATGATCCAGAACATCGCTTAGGGTTTTTAATCTACCATCATGCATATATGGAAAAGTAAGTTCGATATTTCTAAGGCTAGGAACCTTGAATTTGTATATATCTTCTGCTAAGCCTGTAACCCGTTTTCTACCAATATCATTATAAAGTGAATCAATGGGCAAACCATTATTGCGATATGACTGATCTGTGAATAAGGTACCTTGGTGACAGGAAGCGCATTTGGTTTTAAAAAGCTCAAAGCCTGCTTCTTCTTCTTTGGTAAATACAGACCCTTCATTTCTTTCTATTTTATCATATTTAGAATTTGCCGAAACCATCATAACCATAAATTGCGATAATGCCTTGAGCAGATTATCAGTATTTATTTTTTGATCTTCGAATGCTTCGGCAAATAATTTTACATATTCGGGTTGTTCTTCTAGTTTTTGAAGAATACTATTAAAAGTTTCATTCATTTCTACTGCTGCAGTAATGGGTATAATTGGTTGCAAATCAAGGTGCATTGTGGCTCCATCCCAAGTAAACTCTTTCATAAATGCCATATTGTGCAATGGCTGTGCATTGCGAGTACCCAGCGCCCCGTTTACACCATGGCTTACTATATGAGTGTGATGGGTGAACGCAAAATCCTGAATATGACAAAAACCACAAGAGACAACACCGTCTGATGCTAATCTGCCATCATAAAATAGTTTTTTTCCTAACTCAAACCCCTTTTCTGTAGGAGGGTTAAGTGCCATTTTATAAGTAGGTTTAGGAAAATTCGAAGGAACAGTAAACTCTAGATTTACATTCTCTATAGGAATATAATTATCCTTATCAGAACTACAAGAAGTCCCGATAAGTATAATAACTGAGTACAACAATAGTTTCAAAATATCAATTTAATTAGAGATACTAACTGCGTTAAACATATCACCAATATTTTCGGCGATTTTTGGAGAAAACTCAGGATCTACTTGAATACTGTTTTTTTGTTCTAAAGAGTGTGTATTTGGACCATCAAATATTTTTTCAACATCAACATTAATAGCGATTTCTGGCGATTCTGATTCTTGTATAACCAACGTTTCTGGCAAATCCAATGTAATTTGTTTATAGTTATCTAAAGTTGTACCATGACTTCCTATATGAATTAAGAAATCGGTATTGGTTCCACCACTTGTAGTATATGATCCTTCAAATTTTAAAAAGATATACCCTGCAGACCAACTCCATAGCATAGCATTTTCTTCTGCAGTAGGGATAAAATTAGCCATTCCGTTGAGCGGATATTTTGATTGATCCACACCGATACCAAATCTAATTTTGGTATATTCTCCTGTTTTAATATCAGAAAGCTTTATTTTTTTACTGTCTAGAACTTCTTCGTTTACCAAAAAATAGCTTCGATCTAAGGGATATGTAAATTCTTCTCCATTGGCTTTTATGAGTACAACATTACTTATAATATATTTTAGTTCTGATATATTATAGATTTCATTACTGCTATTGGTATATAAATCTGTTATTAATTCTATACCATTGGTTTTTATTGTGTTTTTAAAATCTAGTACTACCGTACCAAAAGTTTCTGTAGTTGTTTCATCATCATTTTTACATGAGGATATAATGATTAAAATTGTGAAGAGGATATAAATTATATTTTTCATTATTTTTTTATTTGTATTTAATTATGAGTACATCTTTTGATCCTTTATTAGCAGGAATGTCAAAATCATTACTTTCAGAACTGCCAGCTACTACTATTTTTTTATCTGTTGTTTCTATACAACCTTCGCCAAACTCAGCTTGGCTACCTCCGCTAGCATGTTTCCATTGCACTTCCCCTTTTTGGTTTATGATCATAGTCCATACATCGCTTTGTCCATTATTTTTTGAAAGGTCAAGGTCATTACTTCTTGAATTCCCAGTAATTATATAGCCTCCGCTCTTCATTTTTGTAATGGCTCTACCAGTATCAAATGCGGTACCGCCTAACGATTTTTCCCAAAGTAAATTACCATTACCATCTATTTGAATCAGCCATAGATCAGCATTTCCGTTGGCGCTAGAGATATCACCATCAACACTTCTAGAGTCTCCAACTATTAGAAATTTTCCATCATTGGTGGCTGCAACGGCATACCCAACATCTATTTCTGATCCTCCAAATGATTTTTGCCATAATTTGGTTCCTTCTTTATTTACTTTTACTGCCCAGAAGTCATAACTCCCCTTGCTATTGGTTACATCAAAATCTATACTTTCTGAGGAGCCTATCATTAAGAAACCATCATCTTGAGTTTGTACTACATCATAGCTACGATCATTATTAGTACCTCCAAAAAAGCGCCGCCATTCTTTTTCTCCTGATGCATTAAGTTTTATTCCCCAAAACTCTCCAACTCCATGTTTTGCGAGATTACCTTTATCATCATTTCCTTCCCCATCACTGGCAGTTACATCAAGAAAACCAGTAATAAAATAACCACCATCTCTGGTTTGTACCAAAGAAAAGGCTCTGTCTATTCCTGCAAATCCAAAACTTTTTTCCCATTGAATATTTCCAGAGGTATCCGTTTTTACAACCCAGTAATCTTGCAAACCAGCATTTACAGTTACATCTTCATCGGTACTTCTGCTATATCCCACTATTGCAAATCCCCCATCAGAGGTTTGTATAATTTTTTCTGCTCTTTCGTCACCTGACCCCCCATAGGTTTTGCTCCAAGTAATTTGCCCTTCTTTGGTAAGTTTAAGAAGCCAATAGTCGCTATCTGTAGCTGTTTTATCGGTAATATCTCCATCTATACTCTGAGTATATCCCGCTATAGCATAGTCCCCATCAATAGTTTCTACTATTGATAGGGCACTATCTTCATTACTTCCTCCAAATGTTTGTATCCATTCTATTTCGCCCAGAAAACCTTCTGGAGGAGGAGGTACTGTATTACCCGCATCATCGCTACTACTACAAGCGACTAGGCAACATACTATAGCTATATAGATACTATGTCTACTTGATATAAGTTTATAGTAATTCATTTATGATAGGTTTATGAATATTATCTTTTTACAAAGCGTTTGCTAATTACACGGTTGTTTTTGGTAGTTATCTGTAAAAAGTAAACTCCTGATAATAAGCTAGAAACATCAATATCATTTACAAGATTTCCTTTGCTTACCGTTTGTCCGATAAAATTTTTGATTTCAAAACTTGAATTGTTTTTATCGGTCATAGATACATTCATAGTGTCTCCACCTACAGGATTAGGATAAATAGAGATAACCGTGTTTTGGTTAGATACCAAAGAGGCATTTCTGGCTGCTCCTGTGGTAAGTGTAACATTATCTATTGCAATATCAGCTTGCCACGTAGTTCCTGTGATTCTATTAAATCTTAATTTTAGTGATTCTCCAATATATGCTGATAAATCTAGGCTAACGTTGTTCCATGTATTTCCCTGATTTTGATTCTGGCTCCATATACTTGTCCATGAAGTACCATCATTTATAGAGGCTTCTACTGCTATACTACCCATATTGCTTGCTCCATACATATGATATGCAAATGAGAATGTTGCAGTTGTAGTAGTACTTAGGTCAAAACAAGAAGATGTGAGTATTGCCTGTTTATTAGGAAATCCTGATCCATCTCCTGAGGCTTCTACATATATATAATACGTTCCTTGATTTGCATTTGACGGGCCTGTGTTACGAGACGGGGTTCCATTTGCATCTATAGTCCAATCAATATTATCGGCTTGTGATTGTGTCCATTGACCCAGAGTGTTTTCAAAACTTTCATTATACGGAAAAGATGAAATACCTCCAACACAAACTCCACCCCCACTAGGTCCTCCTTCTAGAATAGTTACGGTATAATCTTCAACCTCGCCATATTGAAATGATTCACATGGGGTTGGGACTGCATTATACTTCATAGAAACACGCATTCTGGTAGCGCCTGTTGTTGCACTCGAGGGGATAGTGAATATTCCTGAAACAGGAGTGGTTCTGGTTGCATTCTGTGACCATACTTGTTCTCCTGAATCTGCAAAATCACCGTCATTATTATAATCAATCCATACACTATACCCTTCACTATAGGTAGTTCCTGACCAAGTTGGGGTGATTGTAATAGTATGAGATTCTCCTTTTGCAAGGTTTGTAGCTATAGCGGTGTTGTCCTCATAACCACCAGTAGACGCTCCACTAGTATTGTTGATAGTTCCTATTGCAACATTACTTATATATTCATCTGTTACACTGTTACCATTTGAAGCACAATAGCTTATTTGTACATTAGTTGTTGTAAAATTGATACTATTGCTATAGTTTGAAGCTGTCCCGTCTTGACACTTACTTCTTACCTGAGCTTCATAAGATGTTGTTGGTGATAAACCTGTTATGTTATATGAGTTGGAGTTTGCCGCAACGGTGGTCCATGAGGTGGTAGCTGTTTGTCTATATCGTATATCATATGTTGCACTAGCTATTGCATTCCAATTGACAATAGCTGTGGTTGCTGTTATATTAGAAGAGGCTAAATTAGAAGGTGTGGTTGCTATACATGTTCCTCCACCACTTTTACGTACTAAGAAAAATCCTCCCTGAATATCACTTATTACAATGTTTCCACTATTAAAATATGGGTATACATTCCACACCCCATCTAGTGTTACACTATCGCTAGAGGTATAGGTGTCAAAAAAGCCAACTTCTGTCATTGTTTTAGAAGCAATATTAGAAATATCAATGACCCGTATTCCTGCTCGGTAATTAGCTAGGTAGAATAAATTTCCTTTTACATATCCGTTATGATCGGTTGAAGGGGTGGGACCAAAGTAATTAAAATGAAACTTAGGATTGTCTAAATCCTGAAAATCAAATATGATGGTTTTAGTATTAAAACCTACTCCTTGCTCATCTAGCTCATCTCCAAGAATAAAATATCTTTTATCTTCTGTAAACCACCCTTGATGTGTATATTTTACATCAGAATACTTTATGGTAGATATAGTTACAGGATTTGATTTATTGGTAATGTCTGCTATTACAATTTCTATCTCGTTGCTACCGATTAGAATTTCTTTTCCTGTGTAATCACTATCAGGTCCATTGTAGGTGACTACCTGAGCATCATGTGTATAGGCACGTTGACCTCCTGATAAAAAACCACCAGCATCTTTTGGGTTTTTAGGGTCTTGAATGTTAATAAAGAGCGGCCCTCCTTTATATGTTCCAGATCTACTTGCTCCTACTACGTATGCGTAGCCAGAATCTTCATTGATTACAATGTTATGGGCACTTCCAAATCCTGTATATCTTGTATCTGCTGTAAATGTTTGAGGAGGGTTTGCTACATTACGCAGCCTTGTAAGGTCAAAAACCTGCATTCCATGGTTTCCTATAAAATCTGCAACTATAAAAGCATGATCTTTGTATACTTTTACGTCTCTCCAATTACTTGATCCTACTGCTGAAGGTAGTTTACCCAAATAAATAGGGTTGGTAGGATTAGAAATATCGATAAATGCGGTTCCATTATCTAACCCTATAATCGCGTATTCATTACCGTTTTGTGGGTCTGTCCATCCCCAACTATCATTACCAGAACTGGCATTCATAGTAGAAAGTGTAATATGGGACATTAGATCGTAATTGTTGCAAGGGTAAGAGCCTGCCAAACCGTTTTGACAAGGAGTCTGACCATAAGTGCATACTACTGTAGTTACCAGTAGTAAAATGGTAGTTAATTTTTTCATTGAGTTTGTGTATTTTAAGAGTGAGTTTGTGTACAAAGATTTACGTCATAGGCTAATGATTTAATTTTTAAATAGTTAGACAATTTATCAATTTTATTGATGTTTTTTAAGGATATTGTATTAACTCATAGTTATTTTGGTATTTTTTAACTTTTTTAACAAAATATTTTAAATTATTATAGACTTATTTTTCCACAAACAACATTATTCATAAAACAGAAGTCATACCATTTACACTTTGATTTTACCGCAATAAAATTCTCTTTTTCGCCTATGCTTCAAAATAAAAATTAACCGTAGCTATTGCTATGCTGAATTTTTCTTCTTTGCATAAACAAAAAATAGTTGATTTTCTTTTTTACAGTAAATTCAAAGTGCAAATGGTATCAGTTTTAAAACTGTTTTATTAATACAATGAATTTCAAAATTTTAAATAATGTGTAGAAAAAATAGAGTCCTTAAAGAAAATGACAGAACTCTGGTTGGCTCTATGTAATATGATTTTTTTATAGAGTTTATGGTCTTTTATTTTTCAGATTTTTTTTATGAATTGAAGCCAGATTCTTGATTACCTTTGCAACATGATTGAAGATAAAAATACATCGCGCACACAATTATCAGAATTGGGAGAGTTTGGACTTATTAATCATTTGACCAAGAATTTTGAGATTAAACAAAAAACAACTTGCCTTGGTATTGGTGACGATGCAGCGGTTTTGGATTTTGAAAATAAAAAGTGTGTTCTTACTACTGATTTATTAATTGAAGGAGTACACTTTGATTTATCCTATGTGCCTTTAAAGCACTTGGGATACAAAGCTGTGGTAGTAAATTTATCTGATGTATATGCGATGAATGCTACGGCTACACAAATTACAGTTTCTATTGCTGTCTCAAACCGTTTTCCTATAGAGGCACTAGAAGAATTGTATACTGGGATCGAAACGGCTGCCAAAATTTATAATATTGATGTTGTAGGAGGAGACACTACCTCATCAACTACAGGATTACTGATTAGTATTACAGCGGTTGGTCATGCCAATGAAGAAGATTTGACATATAGAAGCGGGGCCAAAGAGAGTGACCTTTTGGTAGTAACAGGTGATTTGGGAGCTGCTTATCTAGGGCTTCAAATACTTGAAAGAGAGAAAAAAGTATACGAGGTAAACCCTAATTCACAACCAGACCTTGATCAATATACATATCTTATAGAAAGACAACTAAAGCCTGAGGCAAGAAAGGATATTCCTGAACTTTTGAAAGCATTAGAGGTCAAACCAACAAGTATGATTGATATAAGTGATGGATTATCTTCTGAGGTAATACATCTTTGTACTCAATCAAAAGTAGGAGTAAATTTATATGAAGAAAAAATTCCAATAGACCCTACGGTAATTTCTACTTGCGAAGAGTTTACACTAAATAGTACAACCGTTGCTCTAAATGGAGGCGAAGATTATGAATTACTATTTACTATCAAACAAGAAGATTACCCTAAAATAAAGGCAAATCCAAGTCTAACGGTTATTGGGCATATTACCGATGAAAAAAGCGGAATAGGATTGGTCACTAGAGCTAATGAAAAAATTGAAATAACAGCTCAGGGGTGGAACCCTATAAAAGGATAAATTATGATGCGGCCTGAAACTGTGTCTTAGGATCAGCCTTTGCAAGTTTTTTTGCATGCACAGAGGCCAAAGCATTATTAATTTCTTTTAATTTGGGGGTCATCACTTCTAATCTACCTCTACTGTTTGTAGTTGCTTGCTCACCACAATGAGAACATGTATATTCTTTGATATGATGGGTTACATTTTTAGAAATTAAATAGTCGTGACCAAATAAAGAACAGTAGATTTTTGAAAAGGAGAATGCGGAGTTAGGGGTGTTTTTTTTCATTTTTTGCGGGGTTAATAACTCATAAATTGGGGTTACAGGTTCATTATCAATACAATAATATCATTTTTTTCTGAGAACCACCTTATTTTTGTAAGAAAATATGTCTTAAATGGTTGATTTTTAATCAAACTTGCCTTGTAACTATGTTTTTTAACCTTTAAAAATGTATTTTGTCTAGTATTTCATGATGACCCCACTCTATTTTCTAGTAGCTCATTTATAATTTTTAGAGAGTGGCTAGAAACGTACGAAGTTCTCTAAGGTATTCTTCTTTATTTTCTAAGTAAGACATATGCCCCCCATCAAGACGAATAAGATCAGTTTTGTATAATTGAGCTTCTTTGACAACTAGGTCAATAGGCAGTATAGGATCCTTGATTCCTGCAACAATAATTTTAGAGCCTTCAAAATTTGCAAGGATAGAGGATCGATCTTTTCTAATCTTCATTCCTTCTAATCCAGATATGATTCCTTGTAATGAGATTTTTGATGCTTGATCTTTGATCTCTTTGATCTCCTGATCAAATTTTATTCTGTTTTTGGGGGCAAAGAGATTGGCAATCGCCATACTGGTATATGCATTGGGATTCTTTTTTACAATCTCTATGGCTCTAGTTCTGGTTTGTTGTCTTTGGGGGCTATCGGGTAGTGATGTAGAGTTGAGCAATACCAATCCCGAAGCTATATCAGTAAATAGATCAATACAGGCTAATGCCACATATCCTCCCATAGAATGACCAATAAAAGTTACATTGGTTACTGTCAGAGTATCCAGAACGGCTTTTACAGCCTGCGCCATATCCTCCATAGTATGAATATACCCCATAGATTCAGTATGACCATGACCCAATAAATCAATTAAAATGCAATGATAGGTGTCTGATAGAGAATCTATAGTTTGTTCCCACATAGTGGTGTTTTCTAAAAAACCATGCAAAAAAACTATGGGGGCTCCTTTTCCAAAAGTTTTATAATGTATCGCAATGTTTTTATGTGTTACTATCATTTGATTCGTTTTCAAGAGAACAAAGAAACTAGAAAATGAACTTTTTTAAACGGAAATAGGTTCTTTTTTCTTTGCTCTCCTATTTGTAATACTACAATGATTATTTTGTATGAGTCTTAAGGTTTCGTTATTATTGTTTATTAAAGAGATATAAATATCTAACCATATGAGATTTAATAAAGAAACTTTTGTTGCTGGATTTGCCTTATTTTCTATGTTTTTTGGTGCTGGTAATCTCATGCTTCCCCCTCTTTTGGGCCTTAAAGCAGGAGATGCATGGTTTATGGTTATTCTAGGTTTTGTGATCTCTGCAGTACTTATTCCTCTATTAGGGATTTTTGCCCATGCCCGATTACAAGGAACGATGCTAGACTTTGCAAAAAAAGTATCTCCTACATTTAGCCTTATATATTGTATTCTGGTCTATATGATCTCTATAGCATTGCCATCTCCAAGAACTGCATCTGTAACTCATGAAATGGCTATACAGCCTTTTTTTGTCACTAGTGCCTGGCTTACTAGTACTGTTTATTTTGCACTAGTACTACTTTTTGTACTTAATCGATCTAAAATCCTTAATCTACTAGGGAAGTTTCTTTCTCCTCTTATATTTATAGTTGTTCTTAGTATTATTTGTATAGGTCTATTCTCTATTCAAAGCCCTGTAATAAACCCATCTGTTTTTGAGACACCTATTATAAATGGATTACTAGAAGGGTATCAAACATTTGATGCCATTGGTGCTGTAGTAGTAGGGGGTGTAATTATAGTCTCTTTAAAAATTAAAGGAACTACCGATTTTAAGCAAAATCAAGGATTGATCATAAAATCTGGTATCATTGCAGGAATAGGGCTTTTTATCATCTACTCAGGAATGATCTATAACGGAGCTCTATTTAATAATCAATTTGATCCAAACATTACAAGAACTGACCTATTATCTGGCCTTAGCTTAAAAACATTGGGAGAAATTGGTAAAGTTTTTCTTAGCATTCTAGTAGGTCTAGCCTGTTTTACCACTGCAGTTGGTATTGTAACAGGCACAGCAGATTTTATCAAAGGTATTTGCAATGATTCTCATAATGCATATGTTATTACGGCTGTTATTGGTTGTATTTTGGGGGTAATAATGGGACAATTTGATGTACATTATATTATTGATATAGCCATACCAGCACTTATGTTTATTTACCCTATTACGATTGTTTTGATTGTACTAAATGTTTTGCCAGATAGATTCACTTCTTCTATGGTATTTAAGACAGTGGTAATAGTAACTATTATATTTAGTATTCCCGATTTTTTAGCCTCAATAGGATTGGATACTATTGTAACACCTATTTTAGAAACTCTTCCTTTAGGTTTATACAGTTTGGCCTGGTTGTTGCCTTCATTACTAGCACTTATAATCATGAATATCTTGTTATTTCTAAAATCCAGATAAAAAAAACAGATTTGGAAATCCAATAAATTCGGGGTAAATTCCCCTATTATGACATAGGACTATTCATTACATTTAACCATAACAACTACAAAACCAAACTGTATAAACAAAAAGGATTTTTATGACAAAAACAATTACTCTTCTATTTACTGTATTACTTTTATGCTCTTGTACTAGCGATGATGAGTATATACCTATTGCATCAAATCTGGATAAGGAACTCAAATTGCTTCTTGTAGATATATCAAAAGAACAAGGTCTTGCTTATTTTATGTTGCCAGAAAGTGATGATTATACCAATATCCCTCAAGACCCATTAAATCCAATTACTAAAGAAAAAGTTGAACTAGGAAAGCTACTATTACACGAAACGGCATTGGGCAAAAACCCAAAGGTAGAGAGCATGAAGGATACCTATTCTTGTGCTTCATGCCATCAAGCTACAGCGGGGTTTAGTTCTGGTGTAAGACAAGGTGTTGGAGAATGTGGTATTGGGTTTGGGTACAATGGTAGTGAGCGGGTCATCGATAATAATGTACCTGTAGATTCTGTAGATATACAACCTGTTCGCTCCCCTACACTGCTTAATGTTGCTTATCAAGATGTAATGCTGTGGAACGGACAATTTGGAGGAACGGGTACTAATGAGGGTACAGAAGCTAACTGGGATAAAATTCAAGAAAATTTTCTAGGATTACAAGGAGTAGAGGTTCAGGCCATAAAGGGACAAGGAGTACATCGCCTAAAGGTAGATAAAGACTTTGTTGATACCTTTGGGTACAAAGAGATGTTTGATCAAGCATTTGGTAATATCGAGGAGAGCATGCGGTATACTACCAAAAATGCAGGTCTTGCTATAGCAGCTTATGAGAGAACATTACTGGCCAATAAGTCTCCATGGCAAGAATGGCTAAAGGGAGATTATGACGCAATGGGTACGGTAGAAAAAAAGGGAGCTATTGCCTTTTTTGGAAAAGCAAAATGTTATGAATGTCATACTGGTCCTGCACTCAATGATACAGGTTTTTATGCCTTTGGGATGGGAGATTTTGATAACACAAAAAATGCTGTTGTATTGAGTGGAGTAAATTTTGAAAATGTAAAAAAAGGAAGAGGAGGGTTTACCAAAAATCCTAATGATGATTATAAGTTTAAAACTCCCACATTATACAACTTGATCGATGCTGGTTTTTATGGCCACGGGGGTACTTTTACCTCTATAAAAGATGTCGTTGCGTATAAAAATAAAGGGGTTGCACAATCTACAGAAGTTACTGTAGAAAATCTAGCACCTCAATTTGGTACTCTAGACTTGACAGATCAAGAAATAGAAAACCTTACTGTTTTTATAGAAAATAGTTTACGAGATACTGATCTTACCCGATATGTACCCGAAACAATAAAATCAGGCTATTGTTTTCCTAATAATGATGAGCAATCACAAATGGATTTAGGGTGTAAAACCAAAAAATGATAAAGTGAAAAATATCGAATACTAACCTAAAAAAGATCAACTCTATTCAGGGAAGTATACTATCAAAAACCAAAAAGGCTTTACAGAGTTTTATCTTGTAAAGCCTTTTTGGTTTCTAGCAATAACTCTTATAAAAAAATAGTAGTATTTTTATTCTAGATATAAAATAAGAATAGCTAGTAACCTTATCTTAACTATTAACATAGCGGTAATATAATTAGATTATTTGGGATAAAATCCGTATATTTTTCCTATGAAAGAAATGGATTTTAGGTCAGTAGATTCGGCTACTAGAAAAGAAATACGCAAACGGGCTATAAAACAAATTAATTTAGGAAAAAGGAAGAAAGATGTTGCTATTATGTATGGAGTTATTAACCCGACGGTAAAAGAACTAGATTAAGCGGCATATTTTATGTCTGCATGGTTAAAATATTTGATAACTCTCTGATTATTATCTTGTAGCATTTTCATGTGTTTTTCTACATTTTTCTTGAGTTGCTTTTCGTTTTTTGGAGCAGGTTTTTCTGATAGCCCATATTTTAAGTCACAATTTAAATACTCATCTGGATTTTTCTCAGGAGAATAAGATGGTAAAAAGAACAATTCAATACTAGTTTTATTTTCCTCTACCCATTGCTTTACAATTTTACTATGGTGTACTCTCAGGTTATCAAGTATTAAGAATATTTTTTGCTCCTTATTTTTAATAAGTTGTTTTAAAAACTCGATCAATCTATCGGCATTCATTGTTCCTGAGTAAATCATAAATTGTACACTTCCTTGATTAGTTACT
>NZ_PGUB01000071.1:0-26306 GCF_002924285.1 Aquimarina sp. I32.4
TTATTTCTTCTTCTCACAACCTAAAAATAAGGATTTTTAAAACAAAAGATAAACTAATTTATGCTCTTATTAATAACTTCTAAAAAACTATAAAAATAATACCAATGCAACATGATTGGGTATAGTCTGTCTTTAATAATGAATTTTAGCAATCATAAGTGCAGAAAAAATACGTAACTATAATTTTATTTCATTTCTTTTTTCTTTCAGTTTTCTGTCAAAGAAAAATGATAAAGGGGGTAATAGAAAATGATAGTTCAGAAGGAATTCATATAATTAATAAAACAGCCAATCTATTTACTATTACAAACAAAGAAGGGGTTTTCTTTATAGAAGGAACCATTGGAGATGTATTTGTTATTTCATCTGTTCAATATGATCTAAAGGTTATCGTAGTAAATAAAAACATGTATGATAATAAAGAATTTAGTTTTACGCTAAAAGAAAACCTTAATGAATTAGATGAAGTAATTGTAGGAGTACAGTTGTCAGGTAATTTGAATGTCGATATTAAGGACATAAAGACCGAAGAATTGTTTAGTCCTGAAGATGTTGGAATACCTGTTTATGATGGAATTCAGATGGAGGAAATTATACCAATGCATAAAGCTATTATGTTTTATGGTATAGGATTTCGATTAGATGTTGAAGCAACTTATAAAAATCTATCTGGATATTATAAAACCTTAAAAACAACAAGAAAATTAGATGCAGAAAATAATAATTTAGAGATTATTCACGACTTTTATGGGAAACAATTTTTATCCTCGGTATACAATCTTCCTAAAGAGAAAATATATGATTTTTTATTATTCTGCATTCAGACGAGTGTTATTCAATATGAATTTAGTAAAGAAAATCACAATGTTGTATTAAGGATATTCTCGGATAAACGAAAAGAATTTGTGGTAAACAAACAATGAACATATTTCTGAAGATAACTAAATTTTACTAATATGAGAATAGATCTTAACTCTTTATTTCTAATGATTCGAAGTTTGGCATAATTTTTTAATCCATAACATTAAAATTAATTACATTTAGCACTTTTCAAATTTCAAATAATGAATAGAATTATAAAAACCTTTCTTTTTATCGGTCTTATTTCTTTAAGCTCGTTTACCGCTGTGCATAAATTTTATGTAAGTGTAACACAAGTAGAATATAATGAAAAAGAACAATCATTACAGATAGTTTCAAGAATATTTATAGATGATATACAAGAGTTGATAAGAGAAAGGTATAGTGATTCGATTAGTTTAGATAAAGATGGAGAAAGTAAAGATGTAGATAAATATTTGTCTACGTATTTTGATCAGAAGTTAACATTTCAGGTAAATGGAAAAGAAACTTCTTTTGTATTTATAGGAAAAGAATATGAAGATGATCTCATTATTTGTTATTTTGAAATAGAAGATGTAACTTCTTTAGAAACAATAAGAATAACAAACCAGATTTTGATGGACCTCTTTGAAGAACAGCAAAATATAGTACATGTTAAAAAAGAGAATGAGCGAAAAAGCCTTATTCTCGAGAAAGAAAAAAGCATTGGGTTGTTAAAGTTTAGTGAATAAAACAGTAAACTTTTAAAAAACAACTATTTTGCAAATCCTTAACAATTAATTCAAAACCATTACAATGAGAAAGATACTTTTAGTCCTCTCGGTAACTTTTTTGATATCAGGAGTTTCGTATGCTCAAGATCAAGAAGAGACTAAAAATGTTCGTGAATTAGGACATACTAATCAGAACAAATTCAAACAAATGTATGATGAGTTTGCAACTCCAAATATGTATAGAACTGGGTCTGGAGCTCCAGGGCCTGCATATTATCAGCAGCAAGCTGATTATAAGATGGATATTGAACTCGATGATAAAAACAAAAAATTAACAGGAAAAGAAACAATTACGTATACTAATAATTCCCCAGATGATTTAGAATTTCTGTGGGTTCAATTAGATCAAAATGTTCGTGCTAAAGACTCTAAATCACCATTGATTGAATCCAATCGTGTTGAGCCAGTAACGACGCCAAAAGATTTTTTAAAGAAATATATGTCAGAACCTTTTGATGGAGGTTTTAATGTAACAGCTGTAAAAGATAACAACGGAAACCCTCTTACGTATACGATCAATAGAACTATGATGCGTGTTGAGATGCCAAAAGATCTTGCATCTGGAGAAAAATTTGTGTTTTCGATTGACTGGTGGTATAATATTAATAACCATGTAGATGCTAGAGGAAGGTCAGGTTATGAAGAATTTGAAGAAGGAAACAGGGCTTATGTAATAGCACAGTTTTATCCTCGTATGGCAGTTTATAATGATGTAGAAGGATGGCAGAATCACCAATTCTGGGGTAGAGGAGAATTTGCATTACCATTTGGTGATTTTGAAGTGAATATTACAGTTCCTGCTGATCATGTTTTAGATGGTACAGGAGTACTTGTTAATAGAAAAGAAGTATATAGTAAGGATATGATGAATCGCTATGAAAAAGCAAAAAAATCATATAATAAGCCAGTAGTAATTGTTACTCAAAAAGAAGCTGAAGCAAAAGAGACAACATTTTCTAATGAGAAAAAAACATGGAAATTGAAAGCTAAAAATGTTCGTGATTTTGGTTTTGCTACCTCAAGAAGATTTATCTGGGATATGATGGCAGTTAAAATTGGAGGAAAAGATGTGATGGCAGTTTCTATGTATCCAAAAGAAGGAAACCCTCTTTGGGAAGATTGGTCTACAAAAGTAGTTGCTAGTACATTGAAATCGTACAGTAGAATGACTTTTGATTATCCTTACCATAAAGCAATTTCTGTACATGCAAAAAATCAAGGAATGGAATATCCTATGATATGCTGGAATTATGGAAGACCAGACTCTGATGGAAATTATAGCGATCGAGTAAAATATGGTATGATGAGCGTGATTATTCATGAAGTAGGACATAATTTCTTCCCAATGATTGTGAATAGTGATGAGAGACAATGGACATGGATGGATGAAGGGCTTAATACCTTTGTGCAATATGTAGCAGAACAAGATTTTGGAGAATGGTACCCAAAAGCATTAGGAAACGATAAAAAATACCCTTCTCGTAGAGGACCTGCACATAAAATTATACCATACATGAGCGGAAACCAAAATTTCTTATCTCCTATCATGTCTCAATCTAATAATATACACCAATTCGGATCAAATGCATATTCTAAACCAGCAACAGGTCTTAATATTTTGAGAGAAACAGTGATGGGTAGAGATCTTTTTGATTATTCATTTAGAACCTATGCACAACGATGGATGTTTAAACATCCAACTCCAGAAGACTTTTTTAGAACTATGGAAGATGCGTCTGCTGTAGATTTGGATTGGTTCTGGAGAGGATGGTTTTATACTACAGATTATACAGACCTTGGTGTGAAAGAAGTAAAGAAATATGTTGTTACCAAAGAGCCTAATAAAAAAGTAAAAGATTATGTAGATTCTAGAGGAGCAAAAGTAGAGGATTTAGGACCACTTGTATTCATGGTAAAAGATGGTACTGATGAATACGAAAGCATGAAAAGTAATGGAAGTATTATTAGTGACGCAAAGTCATTAAAAGAATATTTAATGGATAATTTTTCAATAGAAGAACGTAAACAAGTTAAAAACCCTAAGTTTTTCTATGAAATCACTTTTGAAAAACCAGGAGGATTAGTAATGCCATTAATTGTTGAGTATACGTACGAAGACGGAAGTACAGAAACGATAACATATCCAGCGCAAATATGGAGAAAGAATGACGATCAAGTAAAAAGAGCTATAGCCTCAGAAAAGGTTATTTCAAAAATAGTAGTAGACCCTAAAAAAGAGACAGCAGATATTGATACATCAAATAATAGCTGGCCAAAAACAAAAAGAATAGGGAAATTTCAAAAATTTAAAAATAAAGTAAAAGGGCAATAAGTTGCTGTTTTTCTATAGATTTATAAAAGCCATTCCAGAAGTCTTTTGGGATGGCTTTTTTCTACATAATATTGACTATATTTGTAGCGTATGATAACATTACCTTTATTTATTAGTGGCACAGAAATTACCTTTATAGTTTTTATATTGGTAATGGTTTTTGGAGCAGATAAAATTCCAGAGATTGCACGCGGATTAGGTAAAGGAATGCGAGTTATAAAAGATGCTACAAACGATATAAAAACTGAGATTACCAAAAGCGCAGAAAAGAATGGTATTGATGCAGATATTCCCACTTCTATTACTTCTGATATAAAAAAGGAAATCGAGCAGGTCAAAGATGATATTGAAGACATTACTGGACCAATAAAGCGCCAGCGATAAATCTGAAAAAATCCTTCTTAGAACTAGTTTTCAGTAGATTTTCCTTGTATATTCTAATTAATTTTCAAAAAAAAGAAGATTTTTTTTTGAAACATTTATGTTTTTTATTTTAAAAGATAAAACCCCTTGTTAATACTGAGGTTTTCCATGATTGTATTATTATTTTATTTGTGTTATGCAAGCATAATAGATGGTTTTAAAATGATGATTTGATTGTTTTATGGATAAATATTTGAATATTAATTGATATATTCGTTTTCAAATTAAGAAAAACATATTTTTTTGTGTTTTTCTTATTGAATCACTCGCTTGATTTTTATACACAAACTTAAAACCTATTCTAAAATGAAAAAAATCACTTTTTTTATCAGCATCTTAATTCTCGTATTTTCTTGTTCCAAAGAAAATCCTGATGAAATTATTGAACCAAATTCAGGTTTTTCTGAATCACAAAAATTACTAACCATTTCTGAAGTTAATAAATACATCCAAACTGAATTAAAAGAAAAAGGAGATGTGAACTGGACCAAAGCACCTGCAGTTGTATTATGGAGTGCCGTAATGCACGGGGGAGAGGTTCTGAGTATTGGCTATGGAGAAAAAGGTGAAAGTTTCTCTGTTCAGAAGTCAGCAAGACTTGTCAATGCTCTAGATAATATTTATGAAATTGTGGCATCTGCAGAGGGAGTAAAAAAAACTAGTTCTGTGTTATCTGCAGATGAAATACTTAATGTGACTGATGTAAAAGTTACACACCTTGAAACTATAATAGCTTTGCAGGAAACAGATCAAATTAGATATTTAGAGCCAATAGGATATGGTTCCTATTTGCAAGAAGCTACTCCTCAACAAAAATCTGCAGGTTGTAGTACAGGGGGACAAACTATCCATAGTGGAGATTACAGAGTAATTTCTCCAAATGCCCGAGTCCCTTGGAATTTTGATCTTCATAAAATACCACAAGCATGGAACTATAGTACAGGTTCAGGTATTACCGTTGGTTTGATTGATACAGGAATTTCGGCAAATCAGAGTTTATTAGGTAGTGGATTTAATGATGGAGCTTCAAATGGAAGAACCATACAACGATACGGGACATTTATTGATTCTCCATGGGTGTGGTCTGATAATGTTGATGGACCCAATGATAGATGTGGTCATGGTACTACTATGGCAGCAGCAATCTCCTCTCCTCGAAATAATGATTTTATGCCCGTAGGAGTGGCCTATAATTGTAACTTAATTTCTTATAGAGGAACAGAAGATGTTGTGCTAAATGATTATCATGAACGCAAAGGAGTAAGCAATGCACTAAAAGGATTAGGGAATAATTCGCAAGTTAAAATTATTTCGATGTCAATTGGATACCCATGGTCTATCGGAAATGTAAAAGATGCTGTGAGATATGCATACGGAAAAGGTAAGTTGATTATTGCAGCAGGAGGAACATCAACCATATTTACAAATTGGTACGGAGTTATTTTTCCTGCGACTATGTCAGAAACTATTGCAGTAACGGGTTTGAAAGATAATGGTTATAACAGTTGTGGAAATTGCCACGATGGAAATAAGATTGATTTTACTATCGTAATGGAAAGAGCAGGAGATTCTAATAGAAAAATGCCAACACTTGGTTTTAATACAGGAACGCAGGTGTATGTAGGAGGGTCTTCTATTGCTACAGCAACCACTGCGGGAATTGCAGCTTTGGTATGGGCACGTAATCCAAGCATGACCAGAAACCAAGTACTCGATAAGTTGAAAAAAGCTGGGAATTTTTATCCTAATAGAAATGATAAATACGGATACGGAAACATTGACGCTTTAAAAGCTGTTCAATAAATTAATTGCGCCAAAAATAAAGTGGAAGACCATGGATATGACTTCCGCTTTATTTTATTTTTATAAATTAAATTTTTCTGCTGATCGTTAACCCATCTCTAATAGGTAATAGCACTGTTTCAATTCTTTGATCTTCTACCAGTAATTGATTGTAGTGTAAAAGGGCTTTTGTGGATAGATCATCATCTTTAACTTCTTCGATTACTTTACCTGTCCATAATACATTATCAGATAAAATAATACCTCCAGAGTTAATTTTGTTAATCACTAAGTCAAAATATACTGGGTAATTTGGTTTATCAGCATCAATAAATACCAAGTCAAACTTTTTATCAAGATTAGGGATAATTTGAGTAGCATCACCAATGTGTTGATGAATTTGCTTACCATAATCAGAAAGATCAAAATATTTTCTTTGAAAACCTTCTAATTCCTCATTAATATCAATGGTGTGTAATTCTCCATTTACTTGTAACCCTTCTGCTAGACATATTGCAGAATACCCTGTATAAGTCCCTATTTCTAATATGTTTTTTGGGTTTATTATTTTTGATAACATACTTAGAACCCTACCTTGATAAGCGCCACTAAGCATTCTAGGTTGTAATATTTTTTGATACGTTTCGCGATTAAGTTGTTGTAGTAAATCAGGTTCTTTTTGAGTGTGATTTACTACATATGTGTCTAGTTCTTCTGGGATGAAATGCATAATTAATATTGTTGTTTATATATAAGCAATTTACTATTGAATATGGAGTGATTTTGTTAAATGAAAATACTCTTTTACTCATTAAGTGAGGTTTTATGCTCAGAAGTTTGCTTCAAAATTAAGGGTTCGTTTCAAACAACTACTTTGTGGGCTTACCCTGTAGTAGCTTATTTCAAAATTTTATCGATCAAATCTTGTTTAGCTTCTTGGTTATCGCCAAATAACCAGCGCAAAACATTGTCCTCCCATATATCATCATATTCTTTTGGTGTTATGATATCACGATCTAGAGCCAGGTCTAGAATCTTTCCTGGGTAAGAAGATTGTGGTTCACTTTCCATTTCGCCTAATGGGTAAGGGTCATCAAGTCCCATGATAACTTGATTACTTCCTTGTCGATCTACAGTAAGTTTTAAGGAATCAGTATCGTGAACCAAAGTGTCAAAGTATATGTTAGGATGTCCTACTGCTTTTCTAGGGTGTTGTTTTCCTTTAAATAAATCGGGTCTTCCATCAAATCCTTGTATACGTCGGCCCAAGTTCATTTGTGCCAATTGACCACCATGTGCAAAACAAGTTCTAATATTGGGGTAACGACTCTGCATTCCGTTAAGGGTATAAAAATGATAAGCATCCCCACATTGAGCAAGCATCCATACCAAATGGAAACGCCAAGAGACATTTTCTAATTTTATCATTTTATCGCCATCATAAGGATGTACTTCTATTGCTAATTTGTACTTGTCTGCCAATTCAAAAATAGGATCATTTTCTTCGTCAAAAATACATCTCCATTGACCAATAGAATCCATAAAATGTGTTGGTAAGCATAATACTCGCATTCCTAGCTCTTCTACACAGCGTTCCATTTCCCATAGCGCTCCATTAATAAAGCCAGGATGTATTACAAAACCACATGAGAACTTATCAGGGTGATCTTGTTGTACACGGGCATTAAAATCATTTTGAAACCGCAATGCATGCTTCATTTCTTCTAATCGTAACCCATTACCATACAGTTGCGAAAGATTTAATACTACTGCATGATCAATTTTATAACGTTCCATCCATTCTAGTTTGTCATTTAAGAAAAAGCTAGAGTGAGTAACAGGGCGTTTCCATCCTTTTTGTAGCATATATTTACGTTCATCATCTACCCAGAAAATCTCCTTGTCTTTCATGAACTGGGGGATTTCTTCTGGATAAGGCAACAAATGTGAATGACCGTTTATTCGAAGTTTTCTTTTCATTATAGATAGTTCCTGTTGTTAATTATTTAAGGATTTTAACCAATTCTTATCTCTTGTTAGGAGCATCCATTACCGTTCCACAGTTAGAACAGGTACACTTTGTCTGGTCGCTATAATATCTATCAAAAATTATAGGCATATCGGTTTCTATGTTGTCTAATGCAAACTCTTCTCTATATAATTGGGTATTGCAACTCTCACAATACCACTCAAGAGCGTCCATCATTTTTTCTTCTCTAGGATATTCAATTACTAGACCAACAGTATTTGCTCCTCGTTGTGGAGAGTGAGGTACTTTGGGGGGTAATAAATAAATATCTCCTTCTTTGATATGCACATCTTTAGGAGTACCGTTATCTATTATTTTTAGTACAATATCACCTTCTATTTGATAGAAGAACTCGGGAGTTTCATTATAATGATAATCTTTTCTATTATTGGGTCCACCAACCACCATCACAATAAAATCACCATCTTTCCATACACATTTATTACCAACAGGTGGTTTGAGTAAATGACGATGCTCGTCTATCCAAGCTTTAAAATTCAAAGGTGAAACTAGATTGCTCATATGTTTGTTTTAATTAAGATGTGTTGCTTACGTTGTAAAAATCTATAATAAAGAGATTAGTATTCCGTATTAAATTTAATTGTTTTGATCCTCATTCGATAATAAGAAATGGTTAACTTACCTATAATGATTTTGTTCTTCCTCCATCAACAGGAAGGTTTATTCCGTTAATATAAGATGCTGATTCTGATGCTAAAAAGGCTACTGCATTAGCTATTTCTTCTGGTTTTGCAAACCTGTTGGCAGGGACTTCATTTTGCATAGCACTAGATATTTCATCTATTGATTTTCCTGTCTTTGTTGCTTTGTTGATTATAATTTCATTTAATCGTTCTGTAGCAGTAGCTCCTGGTAATACATTGTTTACTGTAATTCCATAAGCGCCCAATTCATTAGCTAATGTCTTAGACCAATTAGCTACAGCACCTCTTATTGTATTAGAGACTCCTAATCCATTTAGAGGTTGTTTTACAGAGGTTGAAATGATATTGATTATACGTCCATAGCCTTCTGTTTTCATCCCTGGCACAACAGCTTGTGCTAATATGTGATTACATTTTAGATGTTGGGTAAAAGCACGTTCAAATTCTTCTAAGGAGGCATTAAAGACAGGGCCTCCTGCAGGACCTCCTGTATTATTAATAAGAATATGAAACGTTGTTTCAGTAGAGGAAATGCTCTTTTTTAGATCATTAGGGTTTTGAAAATCAGCAACAATAAAATTGTGTGTTTGTGTTGAGTCTGTTGCAAGTTCTTTTATCACGCTTTGCAGTTTTTCTTCATTTCTTGCAACCAAAGTAACATTGGCACCTAATGCTGCCAGTTGTATTGCAGATGCTTTTCCTATGCCTTGCGTACTACCGCAGACTAATGCATTTTTATGAGTGAGATTTAGATTCATTATAGTTATTTCTGTAGTTTATACTGTTCTTTAATATTGTATACAAATGTTTTTAGGTTCTGTGAAAAAGCGCAATGCTTCAAAACCTCCTTCTCTTCCTACGCCAGAATCTTTTGTACCACCAAAAGCAGTACGCAAATCACGCATCATCCAAGTGTTTACCCATACGATACCTGCCTGTACATGTTTGGCTATATACATACTTCGGTTAAGGTTATTTGTCCAGATGGTACAGGATAACCCATAGCGCACATCATTTGCCATTGCCAAAGCTTCGTCATCACTATCAAATGGTGTAATGGTAACCACGGGGCCAAAAATTTCTTCTTGTGCTACTCTGCAATTTGTATTGTAAATCTCTATAATTGTAGGTTGAAGGTAATATCCATTTTCATAGTCTTTTACGGTTACATAATTGCCCCCGCAAAGGATGGTGCCTCCTTCTGCTGTAGCTATATCGATATATGATTTTACTTTTTCTAGATGAGATTTGGATACGAGTGCACCAATATTGGTTTCAGCATCAAGAGGTGCTCCGATTTTTAAGGCATTCGTTTTTGCGATGAAATCAGTTTTGAATTTATCATAGATAGCTCTTTCTACATATATTCGAGAACCACATAGGCATATTTGCCCTTGGTTAGCAAATGAAGATCGCAGTGTTGTACTTAACATTTTTTCATAATCACAGTCTGCAAAAATCAAATTAGGGTTTTTGCCTCCTAGTTCTAGTGATAGCTTTTTGAACATAGGAGCGGCTGTTTTGGCAATATGGGCTCCTGTAGCTGTACCTCCTGTAAAAGATATAGCCTTTATCTTAGGGTGTTCTATTATGGCTTGTCCTGTGGTATTACCTAGGCCGTGAACAATGTTTAATACTCCTTTTGGTACTCCTGCTTTGATACATATTTCTCCCAATAAATAGGCTGTCATGGGGGTAATTTCACTTGGCTTAGCTACTACAGTGTTACCTGCAGCTAGGGCAGGAGCAATTTTCCATGTAAATAGGTATAATGGTAAATTCCAAGGTGAGATACAGCCAACAACTCCTATAGGTTGTCTCAATGTAAAATTGATAGCATTAAAACCAGTACTCTCATGGGCTTCACTTGCAAATTGAGTTAGAGCGTGTGCAAAAAACTGAAAATTACTAGAAGCTCTAGGAATATCTATACTTGTTGAGAGACTTAAAGGTTTACCATTATCTATAGCTTCTGCTTTGGCAAGTTGGTCTAAGTTTTCTGTGATTAATGAAGCTATTTTGGATAAAATTTTACTGCGCTGTTCTAGCGGTGTCTCTGACCATTCAGGGAAAGCTTTTTCAGCAGCCTCATATGCATTTTGCACGTCTACAGTAGATGAATTTGGTAGTAAGCTATATACGTCTCCTATAGAAGGGTTGTAGTTATCAATCCACTGATCTTCTATTGGGGCTTTGAATTTACCGTTGATATAGTTGAATATTTTTTTCATTTTCTGTTACGTTTTCAATTAGCTGAAAATATGTTTTAATTGTTCTGCTGTTTGTTTAAGATCACCAGTATAAGTTTTAATTTCATTTTTATTAAATCTTGCAGAGGGGCCAGATGTACTAATAGCGGCAATAAATTTCCCAGTCGTATTAAAAACAGGTGCCGCCACACAGACTAGTCCGATTTCATTTTCTTCGATATCCAAAGCAAACCCTTTATGTTTAATGCTTTCAATTTCAGAGATCAATTTTTCTTTATTGGTTATTGTGTTTTTGGTAACTGATATCAAATCAAGATCCTTGATAATATCTTTGTAGTTAGAGTGTGCAAAAGCCAATATGATTTTTCCTAATCCAGTACAGTGCAAAGGTTTTTCAGAACCAATTTGAGAATTTATTTGCAAATCATGCCTACCAACAACCTTGTCCAAGAAATATACTTTCTGATTTTTGTGTATAGCTAAATGAGCTGTCTCTCCCGCTCGTTTTACCAATTCCTCCATAAAAGGCCTAGCTTTAGCGATAAAATTTTTATGAATACTCACTTTTTGTCCTAGTTCAAATAATTTAAGCCCTAAGCGATATTTTTCATTTTCTGGATTTTGCTGGATAACATTTAAAGCCTCCATAGTTGCCAACATTCTATATACAGCACTTTTGTTAGTGTTCATTTGTTTGGCAATCTCGGTAACACCTAATTCTATATGATGTGTAGAAAAGCAGTCTAAAATTTTGAATGCTTTTTCAACAGAAGTGTTTAGAATTTTTTTATTTATAGTGTTACTCATGATTGTATTTGTTCTATGTGTTTAATTAGTGCTGTTTTTTATAGGCTACTACTTTGATTTCTATTAATAAATGAGGGTGTGGTAGCTGGTGCACTGCAACAGTAGTTCGGGTTGGTCCATCATAGTCAAAATAGTACGAGTAAATTTCATTATATCCTCCAAAATCATTCATATTAACCAGAAAAGAAGTGACATCTACAATATCTTTTATGTTAGCGCCTTCTTCTTGTAGAATATCATTAATATTTTCTATAACTGCTTTTGTTTGAGCTTTGATATCTAAATTCGTGGTGCCAAATTCATCTACTTCTACACCTTCAAATGAATTATCAGGCCTTCTGGAGCTTGTGCCCGAAACGTATATGAAATCACCTACACGCTTTACATGAGGAAACTTACCTCTTGGTATTGCTTTGCCTTCTATCAGTTTTCCTTTATTCATGATTTGTATATATCTGAGTTATATTTATTGTAAACCAGCGACTTTATCTTCTTGTAAAATTTCTTTGGTTTGTTGTTGTACTTTATGCAATACCGCTTTTAGGTTTGCTTTAGTGTCTAATTCTCTGTCTGCAATAAGGTTAAGTAAAGCTTTGTCTTGAGCTCTTCCAATTTTCATAGCTGTTGCATAATTGATGGTCTCATTAAATGTTACCATAGAGTATTTTGAAAAATAATCGTTGGGAAATGTTTTTTCTAAATCCATTTCTATTTTTCTTTTTTCTTTAAAAATTGGATTAGCGACATGATCACGCATTTCGTAATAGTTGTCTATGGCCAAATCTGCAATGGCATCGGTATCTTTTTTTCGTGTTTTTTGATACGCTTTGAAAGTGGCTTCCCAATCCCCTTGATGTTGATCTAGTATTTCATCAAAAACTACGACATCTTCAAAAGAAGCATTCATTCCTTGTCCATAGAAAGGTACTATAGCATGAGCAGCATCGCCCATAAGTAATGTTTTTCCTTTATAATACCAAGGTGCACATTTTACGGTACCTAATGCTCCTGTTGGGTTATTAAAAAATTCATTGTTGATATCAGGAATTAAATCTAGTGCATCTGGAAATTGTGTTTTGAAAAATTCAGTAACTTTTTCAATTGTTGTGAGGTTATTGAAATTATACGCTCCTTCATCATAAGATAAAAATAATGTTACGGTAAAACTACCGTCTAGATTAGGTAATGCGATAAGCATATATTGTTCTCGTGGCCAGATATGTAAATGGTCTTTACTTATTTGATGGTTTCCAATTTTATCTGCGGGAATTTCTAATTCCTTATATCCATGCGTAAGGTAATTTTGAGAATAGCTGAATAAGAATTTTTTCTCTAAGTAGTAACTTTTTCTAAGTGCAGACCCAGCACCGTCTGCACCAAAAATAAGATCAGCACAGACTTCATGCTTTTCTTTGGTAATATAGCATTTGAATTTTGCTGTGGTGTTTTCTATATCAACACTAGTACATTTTTTATTAAAATGAATAGTTACATTATCATGTTTTTCGGCTTCGGTAAGTAGCAGTCCATTAAGCCCTCCTCTAGAAATTGAGTTGATGTATTCTCCATCTCTTCCTGAATAATTAGAGGTAAATGTATTTCCTTGTATATCATGAATTAATCTACCATACATTGGGGTGCAAAAGGGGAGTACCTTATCTACTATCCCTACCATCTTCATTGCTCTTAGTCCTCGATCAGATAAAGCAAGGTTTATAGAACGCCCAGCAGAGATGTCTGTAGTTCTTAGATCGGGTCTGCTCTCATACATTATTATTTGATATCCTCTTTGCGCTAATCTTAAGGCTAATAGAGAACCACAGAGACCAGCACCAATGATAAGTATATTTTCTTTGTCCTGCATTATACGAGTGTTTTTAATATTTCTACCACTTTGTGTACATCTTCAAAACTATTATACAAGGGTACAGGAGCACAACGAATCACATCGGGTTCTCGCCAATCTGTAATAATATGATGTTCTGTAAGTTTTTGATGCAAGCTTTTATCTGCATTTTTTACTTGAATAGAGAGTTGGCAACCTCTTTCTTCTGGATTGGTTGGTGTAATGATTTTGATTCTATCTGTATCTATTTGATTGATCAAAAATTCAAAATAGCTGGTTAATGCTTTTGATTTTTGGCGAATGGCATCCATTCCTACTTCATTAAATATATCTAAAGAAGCTTTGATAGCTGCCATTGATAAAATAGGAGGGTTGCTTAATTGATATCCTTCTGCTCCAGGCATTATATCGAATTCCTGACGCATATTAAAACGAGTTTCTTTATTATGACTCCACCAGCCAGCAAACTTTTTTAGGTTTTTATTATAGGCATGTTTTTCATGGATAAATAATCCACCTAGACTTCCTGGACCAGAGTTTAGGTATTTGTAGGTACACCATGCTGCAAAATCTACTCCTGAGTTATGTAATTCTGGTTGAATGTTTCCTACTCCATGTGCTAAATCAATACCAACCATACAATTTTGAGCATGCCCTAAATCAGCAATTTTTTTGAGATCTAGATATTGTCCTGTATAATAATTTACACCGCCAATTAATAATAAAGCGATTTCATCTCCTTGTTGCTCAAGAATAGTTTCTAGATCTTCTATGTGTAATAATTCTTCTCCTTCTCGAGGTTTCCATTCTATGATTCCTTCTTTGGGATCAAATCCATGGAAATGTAATTGTGATTCTACAGCATATCTGTCTGAAGGAAAAGCATCACTTTCTATAACAATTTTGTATTTGGTTGTATTTGGTTGGTAGAAAGATACCATTAGTAGGTGCAGGTTGGTCGTCAATGTATTCATTATTACAACCTCGATAGGTGTTGCGCCAACTACCTTTGCCATAGTGTCTGTTAAGAATTCATGATAAGGTAGCCAAGGGTTTTTGGCATCAAAATGGCCTTCTACACCTAGGTTTGCCCAATCGTTTAATTCTTGTTGAATGTATTGTTGTGTGATTTTTGGTTGTAACCCTAAAGAATTACCACACATATAAACCCAATCATTACCATTAGCGGTTTTTGGAATATGAAATTGATCTCTATAGTGAGCTATTTTATCTTTTTGATCCAATTCTTTGGCATATTCTAAACCTGTTTTTAGTGCTACTTTCATTTTGGTGTTTTAATAATTGAAACAGTGTTTCACTAAATTACAAAATATAATGATACCAAAAAAAACAATTGACTTTATTTTGACTTTTTATCAAGCAAAATTACAGAACGAATATGGTAAGGGTTTTGTTTGAGAAATACATCAATTGTAGTAAGATAGTTTGATATCACTTAGATTTATGTAGTTGCTTAATGTAGATTGAGGGGGTTATACCTGTGTATTTTTTGAATTGTCTTGAGAAATATGAAGGATCATTAAAACCACATTGATACATTACTTCTGATATTGCACTATCATTGTACTCAAAATATTCTTGAGCCTTTTTTATTCTAAATTCATTTACAAAATCAATAAAATTTCTATTGGAGCTGTCTTAAACATTCTACAAAAAGAGTTAGGGGTTAATCCTAATTGCTTTGCTAGGGTTTCTGAACGTATTTCTTGAGCATATTTATCATTTATATATTGATATACTTTAGAAACTCTTTCTAGTGAATGTTTATTGCTATCAAGAGAGAGTTTGTTTTTTTGATACAGATTTTTGGTTTTTTGCAATGTATAGGATTGGCATCAGAAGAGTCAAAAGAAACAGGAACTTGGGCTATCGTAAAACCTGTGACAGAAATATAGTTTTGGAGTATTTTATTATTGAGTGATGATTTTAATATTTGTAAAATAGAGTATCCGATTTCCTTCAATTTGCTTATGCATTTTAGCGATTTTGATACCGTTAAAATCTTGATAATCTTCCCAAGAAGTAATTATAGAAGGTTCTTTTTGATTTTTTTGTCTAAATACCCATTCTTTAATTATAAAATCTCCTTCAAAATAAAAGTCATAGGCATCACCAGGTGTATACCCTCCATCATTTTTATATACAATGGTAAGCTTTTGCATTTGTGTGTTACTTATAGGTGCTATGGCTTTTACTTGATGTTTTGATGTAAAGCTTTTTGAATCCCATGTAAGGTTAAAAGGGGCAAGTAACCAGTATTTATCATTAATAAATCGTTGATCTGCTTTTATAGAGGTGCTGTCTATTTGGGTTCTATTGTGTGTTGTGGTGTCTTTGGGAGAGGTTAAGGTTACAATATCAATTTTAGGTTTCCAGCTCCATGATCGTTCATAATGAAGGCTATCTTGATCGATGTTATATGTAAAACTTATTTCTGTTACTTTATCCCAATGTTGTAAACCATTTGCGTGAGCAATAGCCTCTGCAGTTGTTGGTATTTTTTTTTGATTATCTGATATAGGTTTAGGATCTCTTATTTCTATATCTTCATCATATTGTTTTTCTTTTTTGATATTTGTGTTACAAGCAATACAAAGTAGGGCGAGTGATGTAAGTATTACAAGTTTTTTCATCAGATCAATTCTATTTTAGGTTCATTTTCTTGCTAAAATATAAAAAATAGAAACCTTACTAATCTTATTTAGTAAGGTTTCTATTTTTTTAAAGAAATGTAAAAAGACTATTCTACAACCAAAGTGTATTGTGGAGTCTTGTTTAGTGGGCAGAAGTATTTATAAGTTCCTCTTTTTAAGGCAACAGTTTTTGAACTTTCTGTCTTACCATTTGCAACTACTTTTGTTACATAAGCAGTCTTTATATGATTTTTTGCATCAGAAGCATCTTTTCCTTCAGGTACTAATACAAAGCCAACATCAGTTCCAACATCATTATTAGAAATATTGAAAACATAACTACCTTCTGAAAGGGTAATTCCTTTTTGAGTAAATTCTCCTTTAGTTTGTTCTAAAGATACTGTTTTTACTTGTTGCGCTTGTGCGCTAAAAGTGATTGCTAGAATGAATACAAATGCAGTGATTAACTTTTTCATGATTTTAATTTATGTATTTAAATGATTTTAATTTTTTCAGAAAAGGAAGAACAATGTTATGAGTTCATCCTTTTCTGATGGGATTCAATTATCGTGGATTTATAATATGGTTACCAATTTATAGTATTAAACTCCTGTAGTCTCTAATGGTTGAGCAACAGGGAAGTCAACTGGAATCTGAGTCGTTCCATGTACATAATTTGAGATAGTTTTATCTCCTACAAGAACGATTGTATCAATTAGACTTCCTTTGTTGTATCCAGAAGAAAGAAAATTATTGATTACTTCTTGATCAGCTTTTCCTCTGTTTTCTGTAACATTTTTAGCTAGTTTAGCTAATGCATCAAGTTTTGTGTCAAAAGAAGCATGACCAGCTCTAAGTTCTAATATCTGCTCGTCTGTAAAACCATTCATTTTACCAATTGCAGTGTGTGCTGATAAACAGTAAATACATCCGTTTACTTCACTTACAGCAAGATTAACAGCTTCTTTTTCTTTTGCAGAAAGAGAGGTTTTTGCATTTGCAAGGTTTAGGTAGTTCTCTAATGCTGTTTCACTATGTGCATAAGTAGCATATAAGTTTGGAACAAATCCTAATGCTTTGTTTAAATTATCAAAAATTGCTTGATTGCTAGTGTTTACTTCTTCTCTAGTTGGAACATTAAATGTGCTCATAATTTTATTGTTTTTATTAGTATCCAAAATTTGATTTTTTGGATGTGTTAAATTTTGTTTTTTTTATCTGATACAAAGATCAGGTGTAATTTGTGGGATTAGAATAGTTATTTTTCCCGATTTCTTGTCAAATTTTCCCTAACAACTCTTTCTTCTATTTGTTGACCAATACTTTTTCTGTATTACAGTAAAAATCATGAAGACCTTTTTGTTCACAATGAGTTTTAGGATGTATAGAATTGATTATTCTTTTTTTTCCTTGACCAAAAATCTCTATCAAATTGAAGATTGATTTATTATGTATTTTCATTTTATATGGTTTTAAATTGATAGTACAAAGGTCTTGCATATTTAGAGGAAAAAGAATGATGGTTCTTCCTTGTTACTTGTCAATTTTTCCCTTAAATAAAAAAAACTCCTCTAGGTGTAGAGGAGTTGAGATCATTTTGGATATAAATAAGGTTGCTACTTTTTTTATTGTCAAAAAAACTTAATTTCTTTTCTTCTGATCCATAAAATAATAGCACTCAGTATAAAAGTTACAATGGCGGTTATAAAAAGAATTCCTCCATCATTATTAATTTCGATACCTAGTTTAGTGAGGTGAATCATAATAGCTCCTCCAATAATTCCTAAACTAAGCGTTGCACCTATCCATGCAGTTCTTGGGATTAATATTAAAATTCCTGAAATAAGTTCTGTTATTCCAGTTATTATTCTACCATAAGGTTCCATCCCAACTTTTGTAAAAATATATACACTGTCTGGATGTGCCGTAAATTTAAATCTTAAAGTTTGAATCAAGATTATAGCTACAATAATTCGTAACAATAGGGGTAAAATCTTTTTCATGTTGGGTTAGTATTTGTTTAATTTTGAGTAAGGTAATCCCATTATAGAATAAAGGGTAAAGCGTCTATTTTCCCATTAAAAGTATTCTTTCTAGAGATCAAATACAATTCTTTAAGGTTATTATCTTTCTTGAATTGGTTGATTAATTCAGGAAATTGATCATATACAAAATTAATAAAGACTTTGCTATCAGTACTCTTGTTGGCTCCTTTACGTATAATTTTCAGGTAATTATAAGTATGAATTTGAATATTATTTCTTTTTGATAAAAAGACGAGGTTGCTTTTGTTTTCTTTGCTTTTTTGATTTCTGACCTAAAATTAACTTCACCTTTAGTGATTAATACATTATTTAAAGCACTAAAATTATTTGCATAGGTAACTTCTTCTGTATAGTTATTCAGATATATAGTTTCTAACTGGTTCTCATAAGTTACCTGAGCTTTATTTGTTGTATAGATAAAAAATGAAAGTCCAATTATTATTGTTTTGAAAGGATGAAGTAAGTTTTTCATTTTCTTTACTTTAAATTACTTGATGTGCTATTATTTTTTAATACACTAATACTGTTCTATAATTTCTGATTTCAATTGTTTTTTGAATTCAGAAGGAGAGAAAGATGTGTGTTTTTTGAACATTCTGCTGAGATGAGATGCATCTTCAAATCCGATTTCGTAGGCAATTTCTTTGGCAGATTTATCGGTATAAATGAGTAAACGTTTGGCTTCTAGTATAATTCGGTCATGAATGATCTGTAAAGGGCTTTTTCCAAATTTGGCAAAATTATTAGAGAGTGTTTTAGGGGATTTGAACAACTGTTTTGCATAAAAGCCTACACTATGTTCTTTTCTAAAATGAGTATCTACTAGTATATTAAAACTCCTAACTAAGTCTACTTGATTACCCAGTTTACTATAATTATTTTGTTGTTTGATAAGACGTGTAACTGTGATTATGAATCTAGCCATTAGCATTCTAAGCATTTCAGCCTGAATAGTATCTACAGTGGCAAGCTCATCCAAGAAAACTTTATGTAGCTGATCTAGTTTATTGTGTTCGGTACTGTTTAATTCTATTAGAGGAGCAGTATTGTTACTATAAAAAAGTATTCCCATACAGCTTACTTCTTTGTCGTGATCTTTGATACAATAAAACTCTCGGTTAAATTGATATACAATACTGCTAGATCCGCTAATGTATCTGAAATATTGATTGGGGGTTAATACTACAATTCTATCTTTTTGTAATGTCGTTGAGACCCCATCAATCTCGATAACTGCCTCACTATTTTGAGACCAAATAAAAGTGTATAAGTCAATAATGGTTGATGTTGTATAAGACTTTAATAGTTCTTCGTTTCCTATTTTTAGTAAAGCTCCTGTTGAAAATTCTTTAAACTCTTTGATCATATTTAATATGTCGTTTTTTATAGGGTTACATTACAATAAAGATTAGTAGTAATATAACCAGAGGGGTAGGGATTGTAATTGTGAGTACTATTTTATTTTTGATTTTATAAGTATAAGTAATTATCGTATTCATAACATTCTGATTTATGAGTACTAAGAAGGATTGGTAATTCATAAATCAGAATGGTATTATCATTTTTTGTATAAATGGTCATGACAACAATAGGCCTATGATTAAACCTATTGCACCTCGTTGTCCAATTAAGTTTCTAAGTTCTTGTAAACTTGATGAAGTTGTTTCTATTTTAGAAGCAAGTGCAGTACTGGATCCTCCATCTACAAAATTTTGTAAAGAAGAAACAGTAACTCCAAGCTTTTCTGCAATACTAGCTCTTACATTTCCTTTGTTGAGGTCATTTAGTGAGCTTAGGGTTACACCACATTTTCTGGATATTTTTTTTAAACTCATATTCGTGTATTTTATATTATTAATAGTTGATTACAATCAGTTTAGTTTAGGGTATGATTGATCTATAATATGATACTTATATCATGGTTTAAATACTTGTTGTTATGTGTGTTGTGTTTGTTACTTCTAATTTACCACACAATTATTTAAGATTTTTACGGGAAACCCCAGCATATAAAAAAAACGTAAAATAGTAGCTGTTAAATTTCCATGAAAATAGGAAGAGTTATTATGTAGGTGGGTGTTTTGATTACCCAATAAGGCGTTTTAGCCATTTTAATTTTTTTATGCTATATGGGGCATATTTTAGGTTAAGCTCTATCCAAAAGGTTTTTTGTAGGATGCTTTTGTGATGAGAAAAAGTTTCAAAACCATATTTTCCATGATAATTACCTATTCCACTATCTCCTATGCCTCCAAAAGGAAGAGATTGTTCTATAAAATGCATGACTGCATCATTTATGGCACCACCACCAAAGGGAATCTCATGTAAGATTTTATTTTTAAGGGTTTTGTTTTTGGTAAAAACATAACAAGAAAGAGGAGAGGGGAGTGATTTTATTTTTTTGATAGCCTGATCTATAGAGTCAAATGTAAGTATAGGAAGGATAGGGCCAAATATTTCTTCTTGCATCGATGGATCAGAAAATGTTATATCTTTTAGAATAGTTGGGGGAATTATTCTTTTTTTTGCATCACCAATACCTCCTATAAATTTTTTGCTAGGATCAATGAGTTTAGTAAGGCGATCAAAATTTTTATCATTGATAATTTGTGTGTAATTATGGTTAGAAACATTGTAATCTGCTTTTGTAATATGGTTTTGTATGGCAGATAATAATTGATCGTGTATACTAGATTCAACCATAACGTAATCAGGAGCGATACAAGTTTGACCAGCATTCAGGAATTTAGCCCAAACCAATCGTTTTGCGGTCAAGTCGATGTTTACATCTTTTGTGATGATAGCGGGGCTTTTTCCTCCTAATTCTAGTGTAACAGGGGTGAGGTGTTGTGCGGCAGCTTGGTATATGATTTTTCCAACAGTAACACTACCAGTAAAAAATATTTTATCAAACTTGACTTTTAATAGTTTTGTGGTTTCTTTTACGCCCCCTTGTATAACTTTAAAGAAATTAGAATCAAAATTTTGATTTATAAGTTGTGCTAAAATTGAAGAGGTAGATGATGGTAATTCACTAGGTTTGAGTATAACGGTACATCCTGCTGCAATTGCTGATATTGCAGGGCATAGTGATAATTGATACGGATAGTTCCATGCCCCTATTACCAAAACGGTTCCATAAGGTTCTGGTAGGATGTAGCTTTTACCAGGAAGGTTAACCAGACTTGTAGAAACTTTTCTTTTTTTAACCCATTTTTTAATTTTTGAAAGCGCTAGATCAATTTCGTGATATATTATAGATAACTCGGTAGTATAAGTCTCAAATTCTGATTTTTTAAAATCGATATAAATGGCATCATAGAGAAGTTTTTCATTTTTTTTTAAAATAGCTTTTAATCGTTTTAGCTCTTTGATTCTAAACGCGACATCTTTTGTAGCGTTTGTGTTAAAAAAATAGCGTTGCTGATTTGTGATATCTTGATAATTCATGATGGCAAAGGTCTGGAAAAGGATAAAATCTCTATAAAACAATATATGATATAATTCTTTTATATCATATATTGTTTATATTCTAAAATGCACCACAACTTATTGCACTATAAAAAATGTCAGTGATTTAAAAAAATAAAACACTCATCGAATTCTCTAGAGTTCATCCTAGAGATAGTATTCAAATAAAAATGTGTCTTGTAAAATTATTTAAGTAGGAATCTTTTTGTTTTTAAGATCTCTTTGCATTTGTTTTACTGTCAAAGTGCTTCCATCATGACTCCAACCTGGAGGACCAAAAATGTACATGAATTTATGATACCAATTTTTTGATTTTTTGGTATCGTTCCAAATATCTTTATACTCATGAGTAAGAATCGTCCATGGATTGTAAGAGTTTGGGGCATGTGTTACTCCGTATTGTATTTCTATATCTTCATCAAGGGCTTTCCAGGTACCAAATATTTTATCAAAAACATTAAGAAATCCTCCATGATTTTTATCCATATATTCTAAATTTTTTGCATGATGAACTTGATGCATCGTATGTGTGTTCATAAATTTTTCAATAATTCCCATTTTAGGAATATATACAGAATGAAGTTGGAATTGCCACAATGCTTCAATACCTAAACACACTACTACCATTTCTGGCGGAAACCCTATGGCAGGTAACCACATGTAGAATAATGGTTTGTATAAGAGTGTAAACCATCCATTACGAACGGCAGTACCTAGGTTGAAGTTGTCTGATGAATGATGGACGATGTGTGCTGCCCATAATAGTCTAACCATATGGTTTTGTCTGTGAAACCAGTAATAAGTAAAATCATCTGCAAGCTGACATAATAGCCATACATACCATGCATATCCAAAAGATTGCCATCCCATTATATTAGTTCGGATTCCATCTATTTCAGGATTAAAAAATTCATAAACAAAATGGAAAAGAACAATTGAAAACACTGTTTTGATTAATGGGCCTAAAATAGCCGACCCAATTCCCATAGTAAGGCTGGCAGTTAAATCTTTCCAATTATATAGCTCTTTATGATCATGAGTTTTGCTGTATGTTAATTCTAGTAATATAAGTCCTAAGAAACAAGGAACTCCATAAACCAAAGGGTTGGTAAAATCCATCTTTTTTTTGTCAAATTTGTTTGGGGGCAGAATATAGGGAGAATTTTCAGGAAATCGTTATAATTATAAAAAGTATTCGATTATGAATTGTACTCAAAAAGGACTAGTTTTTTTTAAAAACAATAAAAACAAAGCTTTAAATAAGTAGTATTAAATGAAAAGGAATTTGTTTTGACTGAATATTTTTTATAGTTCTCTAAGCTCATAAAAAGCTTTTAGTACATTTTGCATAGATCTTTTTTCTGTTGTTGTCACTGTCATTTCTTTTACATCATCCTTGCCAAAAAACTTTATTTTTACCGTTTTGCCAGAAGCTATTGCTTTTAGCATAGGTATTTCAAGTTGTTTTACAATACGATCTATCCATTCTCTTTTTCCTCCCGATTCTTCTTTTTTCTTTAATTCACCTTTGATTTCTTCTTCTATTTCAAAAGTTTTTCCATCAACATCAATTTCTATTCTTTGAATAAGTAACCAGTCTTTTTTAGTGAAATAATTGATAGAGAGACCAAGCCATGTTTTGCCTTTGTCTTTTTTGCCAACATAAATCTGAATGTAATTTTTGGTGTTAACTTTTATAGAAGATTTATCTGAATACCATGTGACACTATTTGTAGCATCATATTTTTCTTGCATTTTTGATAGCGCTTTTTTATAACTTTTAGTTTTTTTTTGATCTTCTGGATCACTATCGTTTAATGTCTTTTTTAACTTTAGTATTTCTTGTTTTAGTTTTTTGTTTTCCTCTTTTAATGTATCATAATCAGCTTGTGGAACTCCACAACTATTTAATAATAAGATACAGGAAATTAATGCGGTATAATGTACTATTCTTTTCATAAGCAGTTTACTATAAATGATTACTTAAAAAAATGAAATGTATGAAGTAAGCATGTTGAAGATACTAAAAATACTTTAAAATGAAAAACAACAGATTATTACTGATTATTTTTTCTTAGCATCTACTATTGATAATTTCAATATATAAATGGTACAGTATACTGTTTGGGTATAATTTAGAATTCATTAGTTTTTCCTATCTCTACGCCTTTTGTTTTTTGATGTATGCGTACTTTTGTTATCGTTTCTTCTTTTATTAGTGTCTTTGGGAGTAAACCGTTTATTATGGGTAGTACTATTTCTTTTTGGTTTTTTTTCTTCGATAGCAGAAGCTTCTTTTGTTTTACTAGAATCTTCAGTATCAGAGTTGAGAACTAGTAGTTCTTTTTCTGTAAGATACCTCCATTCTCCTACGGGGACATCTAGAGGGACATTCATAATTCTAATTCTTTTTAGCCGAACTACATCATACCCAAGATACTCACACATTCTTCGTATTTGACGATTGAGTCCTTGTGTAAGAGTGATTTTGAAATCATATTTATTAATTTGCTCTACTTCACATTTACGAGTTATTGTATCTAGAATAGGGATACCATTACTCATTCGTTTTATAAATAAAGAGCTAATTAGTTTGTTTACAGTTACTAGGTATTCTTTTTCGTGGTTGTTTCGAGCTCTTAGAATTTTATTTACTATATCTCCATCACTGGTCAAAAAGATTAAACCTTCACTAGGTTTATCTAATCGACCAATAGGGAAAATACGCTTTGGGTAATTGATATAATCTATAATATTATCTTTCTCGTTTTGAGCTGTGGTGCAAACAATTCCTACAGGTTTATTAAAAGCAAGGTAAACATGCTTTTCTTCGGGTTGATTAATTAATTCGCCATCTACTCGCACAGTATCTTCTGGAGCAACCTTAGTTCCCATTTCGGGTATTTTGCCATTAATAGTAACCCTCCCTTGATCAATTAATTTATCGGCTTCACGTCGTGAGCAATACCCAACTTCACTTAGGTATTTGTTAAGTCTGGTAAGTGTTTTTTCTGGCATAGAATTAAAATAATGTACAAAGATAATATTTATAAAGGATCATATTACCTATTTGGTTTTTAGAAAACTTAAATTTTAAAGCAACATTGTTTTAAAGAATTGATAGAAGTATTTGAAATTTCAAATACTTCTATCAATTCTTATTATATGTCTTCTAACTTATTTTTAATTCTTTTACATCTATAGTTCCATTGGGAGATATTAAGAAGTATTTGGGAGCTACAGTTTCTTTATCAGCAGATTTTGGTTCTTGAGGTTTTGATGTGTATTGTAATTTTATCTCTAGTCCTATTTGAATTACTGGTTCTACTATTGATGAGTTTATAACAATATCATAATCTTTAAATGATAGTGGGTCATAATAATACGATATTGGTTTTGTTGTTTTTTGAACCCCTTGTTTTTTGCTAAATGCTTCTATAGAAGTACTGTTGAATGCTTGGTATTCTTTGTAGAATTCTTTTGGGAAGTAACAGTATTGAGTGTCTGCAATAGTTGGTTTATAAAGTGTTATGTCAAAACCTAAATCAGTATAAAACTGTTGTTTCTCTTTTAATGTTTTTAATATCTCTACACGTAGTTGTGAATATATTTCTTGAATATTATCGATAAAATAGTCAACCTTTACAAGGTTGTAAATTTCATTATTAGCACAAGCAGAAAGTATTTTTTCAAACTGATTTACTTTTGTGAATTTTACATGAATATTTTGCTGCAATTCAAAACCTTTGGGAACTTCATTGTATTTTTTACTGAATATTTTGTGTTCTACTACGGTTTCATATATAGGAATAAATGATACTACATCAAGAATAATGTCTTGTTCTGGAATACCATTTGCGAGTAATTCACTTTTTACTTTTGCCATTCGATTTTTCATTAGCCTGTTAGTCTCTTCAGATGTTTTTCCTATCTGTGTTATATTAAAAACAGCTGTATATGAATCGGCAATAATATTGTGTAGTGCCTTGACATCTAACGTTATTATTGGATTTGGAACCAGATTTTGTCGTCTAAACTGATTTATTTGATCTCTATATATAATGGAGTTATTTTCCATATGCACAACATTTTGTCTAGAAATAGAAGAAACGTTTCCATTTATCTGTGCAGAAATAACTGAGGATATTAATAAAAGAAAAGCAAAAGTTATATTTTTCATAATTGGATAGTTATAATTTTATACAAACATATATTTGAAACCTATATATAGAAAGTAAGAATGAGTAAACTATCGTTATGATTGAGTGAAGTGGCTTTTTTAATTATAAACTAAAAAGTAGGCGAATGTTGTATTCGTATGTTACTTGATGAAGATAATATTATATTGTTGGCTATTTCGGAGTGATGGTGCCACGTTTTTCGGTCAAACAGTGCCACTTTGAAAGATCTTACAATTATAGTTAAA